>JBGCFH010000364.1:0-8478 GCA_045106825.1 Saprospiraceae bacterium
AATCGAACCAGTTTTGGGATTGAAATAATTATAAAAGAAAATACCTCGCTTGAAATTGACTTTAATTTAATCGAACCAGTTTTGGGATTGAAATCCTCTTGCTTTGGCTTGTTTCATTTCCGTCATTTTAATTTAATCGAACCAGTTTTGGGATTGAAATAATTATAAAAGAAAATACCTCGCTTGAAATTGACTTTAATTTAATCGAACCAGTTTTGGGATTGAAATATACATTTTATTTTTATGGAATGCAAAACGGTATAAAATTTAATCGAACCAGTTTTGGGATTGAAATATCGGTGTAATGATGGGTTACAACAAAGGTTTGTTAATTTAATCGAACCAGTTTTGGGATTGAAATAAGTTCAGGAATATTGTTTGGCGAGATACGACTCATAATTTAATCGAACCAGTTTTGGGATTGAAATTCAACTTATATAAACTGTCAATTTCTACATTTACGAAATTTAATCGAACCAGTTTTGGGATTGAAATACGTTTTTGAGAGGTGAACTTAATGAATATAACAGGAATTTAATCGAACCAGTTTTGGGATTGAAATGTTGAACTGATAATGAATAATCTGATGTCATAATTAATTTAATCGAACCAGTTTTGGGATTGAAATTTAAGTTAATAAAATCATTATTCCCTTTATAAATGAATTTAATCGAACCAGTTTTGGGATTGAAATTTGTCTGTTGTGAGTGGTTCGGCTTCTGTTAGTCAAGAATTTAATCGAACCAGTTTTGGGATTGAAATACACTAAGAAAGGAATATGAAGCACTAAGAAAGGAAAATTTAATCGAACCAGTTTTGGGATTGAAATTTGTTTTTCTATCAGAACAGAAAGATTGGTCTTATAATTTAATCGAACCAGTTTTGGGATTGAAATCTAATATCAACGAATAGACGAAAAACCAAGAAACGAAATTTAATCGAACCAGTTTTGGGATTGAAATTTGAGTATTCACAAAATAGAAAGGAAGAAATAAAAGAATTTAATCGAACCAGTTTTGGGATTGAAATTAACCAGCAACATTAACCGCTGTAACAATATTTTTTAATTTAATCGAACCAGTTTTGGGATTGAAATTATATTCCTCGAAAAACTTTTCAATGCCTTGTTTTAAATTTAATCGAACCAGTTTTGGGATTGAAATAATCATATTTGGAACGTTCAATGTCTTTGATAATTTAATTTAATCGAACCAGTTTTACAATCGCAATGAGTTCAATTTTTTTTTAAAGAAATAGTTCTTTGAAAATTTTTTGTAAACGATTACTATCTACCGATTTTTAAAACGGCTACAAAAAATTTCAAAGAACCAATCTACTCTTTAATACAAGACTTTTTATATCTAAAAATATTACTTCATCAATCTCACAATCAAACCTTGCAAAAATCCAAACAACATCAACAAACTTCCTAACCAGAATAAATTAATACCTGGAAAAACAATCGCTTCCATAACGATATAATCGCTTCTACGAACATCGTCCGCAATATCTAATGCAACCGTTTGTTTTTGTGGCAAACCAGTCGAAACCTCTAAAGTTGCTACACCATTTTCTGGGTTAATCGACTGAAAACGAATACGTAAACCTTGTTCTCGAAGTTCTTCTGGCGTATTGAAAATTTGATTTCCTCGAACAATCATAACAGGTTCTGCTGTCGCTAATTTAGCTTGATTCTTAAATACAGAAATAGTTGCAGCAACGGCAATATCACCTTCTTTAGATTTATAAGATTCGTTAGTAGGATTTTGATTAAAACCAGATAAAACAAAGTCATAACCACCAACTTCAAATGTTCCGCCTTGTGCGCCTTGTACGATTTGTGTTTTAAGATTCGCTTCCGTAGCGGCAACTAATTCTGGGAATTCATCCGAAAACTTAATCTTTAAACCGATTTCGGATAACTCTTCTGGAATACCAAATTGTCCATCTTCACGCACCATAAATACTGGTTCAGCGTTCCAAATACTATCCGATGTTTTAGATTTGATTTCTAAAGTCGCACCTAACAAAATATCACTTTTTTCGGTATGATTCGTTTTCTTCTTTGGACTTTTATTAAAATCAATAAACTTGACAATATGATTTTCTAAATGAATCGTGTCACCAGTTTGAATTTGATAAGTTTGATAATCCAAACTATCTTCTACTTCTTTTGCATATTCTGGTTCTAACTCAATACGAGGCAATGCAGAAACATGCGTAAAAATATCTCGTTGAGCATAATGTTTAGTCGAAGGATTTGACGCAGCAATTTTTGGCTCATTCTTATCATAAATAATATTCGGAGTCAAATCAAATTCTTCTACAACTTCTCCTGTTTTTTTATCTAAACGTTTATAATTTACCGTAAAATAACGGTTAAAACCATCAATCGTATCTTTCTCATAAGTCACCAAATAATCACTCATTTGTGTTGGTGAGTTTTTATATAATAACACATTATTATTCTCATTATCCTCACTAAATCCGTCAATAAGATTCGTTCGCATAAAAGCATCTTTTGAGATAACTTCCTTATTCAGACCAGAAACCAATGTTCCTAAAATCATAATTGCAAAACCGATGTGTCCAACTGCCGAAGCCGAAATTTTTACATTTCCACGTAAAACAGAAACGACATAATCTATATTAGTAATCACCGCAAAAGCAGAAGCAAAGAATAAAATCAAATATGGAATGGTATTCATATTTACATAAAAATAAGACGCAATCGTAGTAACTGCCGCCAGTAAAGCAGCAGTTCCTGCGTGTATTCCGACCTTTTTCATATATGCCGCATTCGGTGCTTTATATCGCATAAATTGTGCAAGACCTGACATTACAGCAATTAAAACAGCAATCCAAATTTGATATTTGTTATAATGTTTAATCGGTTCATTTGGCGTTGACCAATTGAGTGCTAAATTCTGATTTGGAAACCAACCATCAATCACAGCGGCAACTTTATTATAAACAGGAATAGACGTTGTAAACGTAATTAATATGGAGGAAAATATCAATACCAAACTTCCTAAAAACATCCAAAACTCACGAGAATAAGCTGTTTCTTCTTTTTGTGTTTCAGGAATTTGTTTCCAACGTGCTGCCAACAATGTGAAACTCCCTAAGAAAATAACACCTAAGAAAATAACCAACTGCCATTCTAATCCCATATCAGTGAAGGCGTGAACGGAAGTATCACCCAAAATTCCACTTCGTGTCAAGAAAGTCGAATAAACAATCATTCCGAAAGAAACCATCATAAATAAAAATGAAATCTTTAAAGAATGTCCAGTACTTTTCGCAATCAAAACAGCGTGAACTCCTGCAATCAAAACTAACCAAGGAACAAGCGACATATTCTCCACCGGATCCCAAGCCCAATAACCACCAAAACTCAATGCTTCATAAGCCCAAGCACCGCCCATCAAAATTCCTAAACCTAAAATGAACGCAGAGAATAACGACCAATTCAACACAGGTTTTAACCAACCTTTGAAATCTCTCGTCCACAAACCTGCTATTGCGAAAGCAAACGGAACAACAGTAGACGCAAAACCTAAGAATAAAGTCGGTGGATGAATTGTCATCCAATAATTTTGTAATAATGGATTTAAACCATCACCAGCGATTTTTGACAAATACTCTGGATCAGAAAAAATCGGTGCATCAACTGCATCACGCAATAATACGAATGGATTTGACCCAATCTTCACTTCTTCTGGTCCAAAATACAAACCCAAAATCATCGACATCAAAAACACTTGAACAACGGCAATAACCGATAAAACAGGACTTTCCCATTTTTTAGCCGTAAACATCAAGATTCCACCTAAGACAACATGCCAAAACATCCATAACAAAAAACTCCCTTCTTGACCTTCCCAAAAAGCAGAAGCAATGTATTTCATTGGCAAATCTGGCGAAGTATGTTCGTAAGCGTAACTATATTCGAATAGTTGATTTATCATCAAATAAAATATAGTTCCAATGATAATAAACACACTTAAACCATGAACACCAAAGGCAATTCGCCCTAAGTTTCGCCATGAATTATAGCTTTCATCATTTCTATTATTTGTTGCAAAAAAGTATGCAACAGCCGCCATCAAGCCACCTACAAAACTTAAAATCACAGACAAATGTCCAATTTGTCCAGGTAATAAATTTTCGCCTACATATTGTATTTCGTTCATTTTTTATTCTAACGTTATGGAAACACAGATTGAACGGATCTAACAGATTTTTATACGTACTATTTATTTCTTGATAGAAAAATAAATAAAAAAATCCGTTCCCGTCCGTTTAATCCGTCAAATCCGTGTTTCCATTACAAGCTACTCGTAAAGCCGCTTCAAATCTTTCTTTATCATCAACATGAAAGGCAATTGTCGTAAAAGTTTTCGTAAAACCATACAAGCCAGACATTGTATGTCGATTTTTGAGGTGCAAAACTACATTATAGCTGTCAATTTCTCCTAATCCTGACAACATTCTTGTATCATTATCAAATTCTAAACCTTTTCTTTCCAATTTAATTTCTTCAATATCCATTAACGGAATAGTTGTATCATTAAACAAGCCATATCTCAAATACAAATTTCCGTTTTCAATTTTTATCGGTCGTCGAGGCATTGAACGTATAATTCCAACAACTTGAAAAAACGTGTAAATGCTTAAAAATGTCAAAATCCAAGCGGCAACCAAACTCCATTGTGCTAATAATAAATGAATCGCTATCGTTTCTGCTACAATTGCCAACATCAAAACACTCAAAACCTCTCGGACGCCACCTCGACGATGATAAGCGAATTCGTTTTCTTGTATCTTTGGCTTTCGCTTGTCCCGAAATCTCGGTGACCAATGTAGACTGTAATAAATCACCGATATTTCAGTCGCAAAAACAGAACTCACTCTTGGAGGTAAAACCTCTTTTGTCGCTTTAATAACAGCTGAATAAAAATCTGGAGTCGTTTGTTTTTCTGCTTTTACCGCTTTAAACGTTTTCCGTAACTTAGAAAAAACAATTGTAAAAATCGTTAACTCTAAAACTGGAACAACCCAAAATTTGATTTGAGATAAATAATATTGATTACTTTCTGGTAATATGAATGTTGCTGCAATTATACCAATTATAAAAGCAGAAACAACCGTATATTTTGGAATATTTTTTTTGCGAATTAGTAGAAAATAAACAAGTGGAACAGTGATTAACAAATCTAAGGTAATCGCTAAAGAAAGTGTATCTGGATTTTGATGAAATGCGGCAGACTTTGCCAATAAAAACATAGATAAAATTAGTAATAACGGAACGCCAACAATCAGTAATTTATTTAGGTTGAAGTGTTTTAGCATAATTATGAATTTGGAATTTAGTCATCAGTTGACTTTGAGTCAACTGATGACTATTTCACAATTTGGTTTTACAAACTACCTTTTACAGCTTTTTTCATTTGAATCTCTTCATCTTTATATTTTGATGGACACTTCATCAACATATCAGTCGCAATAAATTGTCCCTTTTCTACTTTTCCTGTTAAAACAATTTGCTCCGAACGTTCAAAATCTTGTGGCTTTGCTTTACGCAAAACAACTTTCTCTTCTTGCCCATCATTATCTTTCATAAAGAAAGTAAAGTAGTTTGCATTTTCTTCTGGATTATAGTACATTTCCTTGTCTTTCGCCAATTGTCCAACAACTTTAAACTTTTGCCCAGGATTATTATACGCATCGTTAAATGTCGAATACGTTGCCATATCATTTGAGGCAGAAACCAAAACGCCGATTCCAACTGCGATTGCAATGACGGCTACTATGTGTATTAATTTCATATTTAATTTTAGATGTGTGACGTGAGATATGAGATGTAAGATTTTCATTTTTCGTAAATATTACATCTCATGTTTCACGTCTAATTTTAATACAAAGATACAACAAAATCAATTCAAAAATAGATGACTAAACTCACTAATAATTACATTACGAAATTAATTTAGATTTCGTTTAGATAAGTTTGCAAATTAATCTAAAAAATTAGACGTATTTTACTTCTAAAACTTGCTTTCAATTCTATTTTCAACTTCCATTTCAAAAAAGTTATTACATTTGTTATATAACATTAGATTTTATTCTAAAAGCCGACATTATGAAGCAATTATATACCATTCTATTTCTAATAAGTTTTATTTCTATTCAAAGCATAACAGCACAAACGACAATCTCAGGTCGAGTTGTAGATGCTGAAACGAATGATTGGTTAGCTGGAGTTCTTGTCTCTTCTGCACAATTGCTTGGAACGAGTACAGATATTGATGGAAAATATTCTATTGCTGTTTCTGGTGATGAAACAGAACTGACTTTTAGGTATTTAGGCTACGAAACTCAAGTTATTAAAGTCAATCTTCAAGGTTCAAAAAATATAAGTTTAGATGTAAAAATGGTAGTAGGAACATCTATCTTAAATACAGTAACAGTAACAAGTGGACGACATGAACGGCTTTTAGAAAATGAAATCGCAACGGTAGAAGTTATTCCTACACGATTTATTGAAAATAATGCAATTACATCGCTTTCAGAAGTAATGGAACGTACACCAGGTGTTCAAATTCTTGACGATCAAGTAAATATCCGAAGTAGTGGATTTTCATATGGTGGCGGAAGTCGTGTTGGATTGATTGTAGATGGTCAACCGCTTTTGGGAGCATTGTTTGGCGATATTCGTTGGAATTTTATTCCGATAGAAAATGCAGGACAAATTGAAGTCGTCAAAGGGCCAGCATCGGTACTTTACGGTTCAAATGCGATGAATGGCATCATCAACGTCACAACAGCCGAACCAACTTCTGATCCTTACACCAGTATTAGTCTCTATCGTGGCGTGATGGATAGTCCACCATCAAAATATCGTCAATGGTGGGAAGATGACGAACCACCGTTTAACAACGGAATTTTCTTTGCACACAGAGCAAAAGTAACGGATAAATTAGATTTGACTTTAGGTGGAAATATGCACTTTAATCGGTCGCATATTGAAGGCGGAGATGAAGCAAGATATCGAGTCAACTGGAAAACGAAATATAGATTATCGGATAAGACAACAGTAGGACTGAATGGTAATTTTATGTATCATTCTTTAGGTGGTTATTTTATTTGGCAAGATGCAGA
This sequence comes from Saprospiraceae bacterium, assembly GCA_045106825.1. Classification (GTDB taxonomy): domain Bacteria; phylum Bacteroidota; class Bacteroidia; order Chitinophagales; family Saprospiraceae; genus CAWVWD01. The sequence continues at coordinate 7,165 of JBGCFH010000364.1, forward strand.
CACAAATGCTTTACGACATATTTCACCAGTCGCACCGAATAGATTTAGAACATTATCAATTGATCCGCACTTTACACATTTTGATAAAAACAATAATAAACATACAATCAGAGGTCGATTGTTTTCGATTGTTCAGACATGGTGGTTAAGGAATGAAATTCAACTTCAAGAAAATCGTTCAGACATTCCAGCAAGAATTTTTAGTGGCGAGTATCAGTTTCAAAAAAGGTTTGATAACCAATTGTTATTAACTACAGGTGTTTCTGCCCAAACTTTCACTGCTAATAATCCAACTTTAGCTTTTACAGAACCGGATTCTACTGATAGGCTTTCTTCTTTTGGAAATAATCAAGCACTTTTTGGTCAAGTAGAAAAAGGTTTTTTTGAAAATAAGTTACGAACTCAAGTTGGATTACGAGTAGAACGTTTCGGAATTGGGGCAGGTGATTTTTCTGCAATCGTTCCAGTAGTTCAAGCAGGTGCAACGTATAAACTCACACCAAGAAATGTTTTCAGAACATCATTTGGACAAGGCTATAGAATACCAAGTTTATTAGAACGATATGTTGAAGCCGACATTTTAGTCATAGAAACTCCTTTCATAGATATTCCACTTCAAGCGATTCCTAATTTAGAAATTACGCCTGAATATGGTTGGAATTATGAATTAGGGTATAAAAAATTATTAAAAAAAGGACGTTGGAAAGGTTATTTTGATTTAGCTTTCTTTGTGATGCAATATAAAAATATGTCAGAATTGACCTTTGATTTGCATTTGACAGAAGAAGAAATTGCTTCTGTTCCGATTAATGTTGTTTTGGATAATTTAGGTTTTAAATATGTTGATAATGTCAATGGGCGAATTGCAGGATATGAAGCGAGCACACATTTAAATGGAGATATTCTTGGAATGCCTGTAAGATTTTGGGGTGGTTACACATACGCTTACCCAGGAGATTTAGACTCTCTTTCTACCTTAAATCAATCATTTTGGGGAAATTTTATTGATGGAATGAATGAACCGGACTCTTTGATGTTACCGACAGTTATGCGTTATCGTTCTTTACATACAGCACGTTTTGATGTAGAATTTGATTTGTTTAAGGTGTTGACTATTGGTGGCGTTGCGACTTTCAATGGTTTTATGCACAATATAGATGCTGTCTTTGAAGGTAAAGGGGAATGGGGCGAATTGGTGGAAACTTTAAATAACGGCCCAATTATACCAGGAACAGTTGAGTTTAGAGAATCACAATTAGGTGGTGACTGGGTTTTTGATGTTCGAGCAAGTTTGGAGTTTACAAAAGGACATCG
>JBGCFH010000365.1:0-20305 GCA_045106825.1 Saprospiraceae bacterium
TTTAAAATAACTTTCGATGTTGATTTTCAATCTATTTTATGGAATTGTCAGAATATAAGAAGAGAAGGTCAAGGCGGAACATGGATTACAGACGAGATGTTTGATGCTTATATGAAGTTGCATGAAATTGGTTTAGCTCATTCGGTAGAAGTTTGGCAAAACGATCAGTTAGTTGGTGGATTATATGGAATTTCCTTAGGCAAATGTTTTTATGGTGAATCTATGTTTGCAAAAGTTAGTAACGCTTCCAAAGCTGGGTTTATAACATTCGTACAAAATTTAGCATCTTTGGGGTTTGATTTAATTGATTGCCAAACAGAAACGGCACATTTAAGAAGTTTAGGTGCAGATTTTATTAGTCGAGCAGATTTTTTGGAGTATTTGAAGCAAAATAACCAAAAAGATACTTGGATTGGAAAATGGAAATTTTAATATAAAAATGGCTGGAAAAAAGAAATTAATACGATTTGAGCAGTTATCAACAATGCCAAACGTTTATCAAAACTTTAATATTTTAAAACCTGCTTTGATTAACGCTGAAGGCGAAGCAGTGAATTTGAGCGAAAAATGGTCATCGGAACATTTTAAAAATGACAATCCGTTGATTTTAGAATTGGCTTGTGGCGGCGGAGAATATACCGTTGCTTTAGCGGAACGCTATCCAGAACGCAACTTTATCGGTATAGACATTAAAGGTGCGAGGATTTGGAAAGGTGCGAATCAAGCATTGGAAAACAATCAAGCAAATGTGGCATTTTGTCGCATTAGAATTGAGCAAATTGCACAGTTTTTTGGTAAAGAAGTCGATGAGATTTGGATCACTTTTCCAGATCCTTTTTACAAAAAAGTACGTCGTCGATTGACGCATCCGATTTTCTTGAATCATTATCGTAAAATCCTTAAAGATGGCGGAATCGTTCATTTAAAAACAGATGACGATATGCTGTTTGAGTTTACAATGGAAGTATTGGAACAGGAAAAAATTGAGGTAATTTATTCTAATGATAACATTTATCACCGAGATTTCGGGACAAGTGATAAACCATTGTATCACAATGATTTGGAAGTAAAAACGGCTTATGAAAAAATGCACTTACGCAATCGAAAAACGATTAAATATGTGACCTTTCGATTGTAATGAATAGACAATTTTAATCCAATGAGAAAATTATTAAAAACCACACAAGATCAATTATGGAAAGGAATAATTGAGGAATTATTTGTAGAGTTTCTCCATTATTTTTTTCCAGATTTTGTCGATGAAGTTGACTTTTCAAAACCGTATGAGTTTTTGGATAAAGAGCTGAATCAATTAATTGCAGAATCCGAAACTAAAAACCGTCGAGCTGATTTATTGGTAAAAGTGCATTTGAAAAACAAGAAGGAAAAAATCCTTTTGATACATACCGAAGTACAAGGTTATGAGGATTCAAAATTTCCGCATCGAATGTTTCAGTACAATTATCGCATTTACGATAAATTCAAATCGCCTCTTACGGCGATTGCAATTTTAACGGATTCCAATTCAAATTATCGTCCCAGTTTTTATGAAATCACAACTTGGGAAACAACTATTCGATACGAATTTAAGATGTTCAAGTTATTGGATTATGCACCGGATTATTTTTTACAATCTGACAATCCATTTGCTACCGTTTTATATATCGCAAGAAGTCATTTGAAGAAAATTAGAAATGACGAAGACTTATTGAATTTAAAGTTGGAATTGTTTCGCACGATGCTCGAACGTGGTCAATCGAAGCGAACGATTAGAGAAATTGCTCGGTTTATTAAATTGTATGTTTCTTTTTCAAAACAAGAATTTTTTAGTAAATTTGGAAAGGAAGTAGATATAATCACAAATTATCGTAAAACTATGGGTATAAATGAGTTATATGAACAATTGGTAATCGAAGCCTATAAAGAGGATTGGCTTGAAGAAGGCGAGGAAAAAGGTATTGAGAAAGGCATAGAAAGAGGTATCGAAAAAGGTGTAGAAAAAGAGAAAAAACGACAAGAACGTATTATTATCAAAAAAATGCTTTCTAAAAATCTTTCTTCTGAACAAATCGCTGATTTATTGGATTTTTCAATAACAAAGGTGGAAACGATACAACAAGAAATACAGATAAAATCATTTTTTAAGCAAGGTTTGTCTATAAAAAACGTATTGCAAGAATTAGAAAAATTTGATATTACAAATATCAATATTGAAGATTTGAAACAGTTTCAGCTAACTGTAAAAATAGAAAAATTACTCACTAAGGACGTTTCAATAGATGATATAGCGACAGAATTAAGTATTCCAAAAACGTTTGTCGAAGATGTTCAGTATGAGTTTGAAAATTTGGTTCTTTAAAAACTTTTGTGGAAGTTTTTAGAATCGGTAAACGGCAGACGGTAACGTAATTTATTTGAATTTACATTTGTAAAAACTTTCAAATCACAAAAAATTTCAAACTCATTCCAACAATGGTTCATCTTCGACTTCTAAATTCATTTCAGGTTGTCGATTGTCTAAAGCATCTTGTAACAAAGGTTGCCATTTTTTAGGTAAATTTTCTATTGAAAATTTCTTTTTGTCTAACAAAATATCCCTTGTACTAAAATAATTTTTATAAAATCTAACATTTGCTTTAATGTCAAAAGCTAAGGCTTCAAAATCATTTTCATTAGTTGCTTCCGAGAAAAATTCATTTTTGTATTCTTCTGATAATAAGAACGAATATTCTTCAAAATCCAACCGATAATAAGTTGTTTTAATCGCTTGAGAATCTCTTTGATAAAGTTCGTAACTCACAACTGGTTGAATAGGTAATATTTCGTTATTTGTATCCATTTCTATTTCTCCATATTCGATATTACGAATATATTGAGGACTCAAATGAATACTACTTTTATGCTGTTTATACGTTCCGATGATTGATTTAATAGAACGACTTCCGCCAATACAACTAATAAATTCCGTCCCGTAATAAAAACTATCATTAGAAATCAATGCAAGTGTTGCCAAACGATTGAATCCGCTAACTATGTACGAAGTTGTATCGAATTTTTCAATATCCTCTGTTTCTTTTAAGGTTTGATTATCTTGATTTGTACAACTTTGGAATGTTAGAAAGATTATTACGAACATGAAACATAGGATAAATAATAGGTTTTTCATTGTTTAAGTTTTATTGAAATGAATTGAACTTTAAAAGTTCGTTTTTTAAGTTCAATCGACCAAAATATAATTAGTAATGATAAAATAATTGCATAGAAAAAATACATTGATAACCATCCTCCACTGATGACGTAAATGTTTAAATAGAAAATAATCTCAAAGGACAGAAACATAATTCCTAAGAAAAATAATATACGTTCAAATGTATTTGGCAGTTTCATCTTATTCCAAGGCTTTAAGAATGAACGAATTATCAAACCTATTCTTACAATAAAAACAGTTATAATTAGTATATCGACAATCATTCTAATTGTATCATTTGCATAAGGAAATCGATAGATTCTCGACATTGTCGGTTCAGGAAACGCAAAAACATAATATAGGAGTGTTGTTAAAACTAAAAGCAATATTTCAATGATGTTCAGAATTTTTTTCATAAGCTCTTATTTTTTGAATAAATCCAAAATAAGAACCTTCAAATAAACCTAAGTAAAGATTAAAACAAGTTAACTTCTTTTTAAGATAACATTTTGAAAATCTGTGTTAATTCATTTAATCTGTAGTCTAATCATATTTATGGCAAAGGCAATGCCGTTTGCCCTACATTTCCCACTTCACATCTGCACATTTAAAATGACCTTTTGGACACGATTTTTTGCCATGTAAGCCACAAGGACGACAATCCAAATCATGTTTTGATTCGACAACTGTACAATTATCAGAAAGTGGCGTAAAACCAAATTGTGGAACGGTTGAACAAAAAACGGCTGTAATCGGTGCATTCATAGCAGAAGCAATATGAATCGGTGCAGAATCGTTAGCGTAGTTCATCGTTGCTTTTGACATCAAAGCTGCTGATTCCAATAGGTTCAGCTTTCCACAAAGATTGAAAATATTTGGATAGTTTACATTATTTTTAATATTTTCGCATACATCGAAATCGTTTGGAGCTCCGATTAATAAAATGGTGATATTTTTTGGTAAACGTTGACATAATTCTATCCATTTTTCGGCAGGAAGTTGTTTTGTGAACCAAACAGAAGTCGGTGCAATAACAACAAACGATTTATTTTTAGCGATCGGTTTAATGATCGTTTGTTCTATTTTTTCAATAGTCGATTTTGTCGGATAAAGTTTCGGCATCTGAAAACTATCATCGGTCAAATGTTCGATAAGTGAAAGATTACGGTCAACTTCGTGTGTTCCGTCCAGTTTGTGTGGTAATTTTTTAGTAAATAAAAAACTCATCGGATTTTTGCGAAAACCAACGACAGATTTGGCATTAGAAAATGCACTCAAAATACCTGTGGACAAAAAACGCTGAATATTTATTACCAAATCGTATTTTTCTAATCGAATGGTTGTCAATATTTTATAAAAGTTTTTGTATTTTGATTCTTTTTTATTCCAAATATGAACTTGATGTAAATACGGATGATTTTTTAATAAAGATTCATTGCCTTTTCGAACCAAAAAATCAAGTTTGGCTTCTGGAAAAAAGCGATGTAATTTTTCAATAATTGGTGTAGCGAGTATCACATCACCAATAAATGCCGTCTGAATAAGTAGAATTTTCAAAAAGTGTTAGACAGTAGGTTTTAGATTTTGTAGTGTCTTACATTTCACAACCAAAAAAACTAAAATCTGGATAATTAACGATTAAAATTGGAGTAATAACTATTAAATAGTATTACTTAGATTTATTTTATAACAATTGCTAAATAATTGAATAACGTATATTAAGAACAATTTAACAGTAAAGCAATTTTTTAATTTTTTACAAATATAAAAAGTCTATGAAAATGAAAAACTATTTAATGCTCATTTTAATTTGTATGAGTTTTGTAGCAACTGCTCAAAGTAATAGTGGTTATGCGTCTTTTATCGGAGATAAATTCCATGGTTTGAAAATGGCAAATGGTGAAACCTATAATAAAAATCAACTGGTCGCTGGTCATCGTTCATTGCCTTATGGCACAAAAGTAAAAGTTACGAATACAAATAATGCAAAATCAATTATTGTTACAATCAAAGATAGAGGCCCTTTTATCAAAGGTGGAATTATTGAAATATCTCGTAAAGCTGGTGAATCTATCGGAATGGTTTACGACAAAAAAGTCCCTGTTCGTATCGAAGTGATTGGTGCTGGCGAAGTCGCTATGGAAACTGAAAAGAAACCTGCTGCTCGTAGTACAACACCTTCAACTTATAGTGAAAATACCACAAAAGGAGGAAGTACAAAATCTACACCGAAAGCAACGCCAAAACCTGCTACGAAACCGACTAAACCAGTTGTGAAAGCAAAACCGGCTGCAAAACCTAAAGCAGCTGTGAAAACATCAAGCAAGTCATCTGGTAATACAGCGACTGCAACTAAGACAAATACTGGTGTGTATAAAATAGGAATACAAAATGTAAAGAAAGCTGGTTATGGTGTACAAATTGGGGTTTTCAAAGATATTGATGTTGTTGTTTACAAAGTAAAAGACTTGACAAACAAAGGATTTTCTGATGTTTATTATACAAAAAGTAGCAATGGATATAAGATTATTATCAAAAATTATTCTTCTTACGACCAAGCTAATGCTTATAAAAAAGCTTTAAAAGCAAAGTATGGAATCAATGGATTTGTTGTAGATTTTTCGAAATTGTAAAATGATTAGAATCTAAAATTTCTTGAATAAGTAAAAGGTGTTGGTTTTCATTAAATCAACACCTTTTTCTATTGCTGTAAGAATCAAACACATCAAAATTGCTCATGCAGATTTTATATAATTTACTTTGTAAATTCTGGTTTTATTAGCTTACAAATAAAATTATCTGTGAAAATTTGCAAAAATTTGTGTGAGAATAATATTTCAACTTCGTGAAATACTTTAATAATAATTAAAATCAATTTGGTGCGTTTGCCCTTGGATTAATTAATTTTTACGGTTATTTAGCAAAAACTAATCAACTCAGATTTTTTGAACCTGTAAGCACTGTGCTAAAGCAAAGCTGCAAATAAAAATATAAAATGAGCATTAATTTTTAATTGATACTTATTTTTCACCTTTTTTATTTTTTAAATATCTGTAACCATATTTCAGGACTAGACATATAATCCGAGTTGCAGGTTATCCAAAGATTTGGGACGAGTTCAAATAACACTCGAATTAGCCTTATTTTCATTTTAAATCATGATTTATTCAAAAATGCTGAACCATTCGAGTATCAACTTGTATCACGAAACTTATAAACCGCAACTTGAATTAGTTATTAGAATATCTAAGTTGATTATATAAACGATTAAAAAAAATACTTGTATAAAAAAAAATAAAAAAAAATTCACTTTTTAAAAACCATAGTTCAACTTTCACGTTATGATAGTAAAGCTATTAAAAAAGCATTAAAACTCACAAAGATATTAAGGTTGTTAGATGGTGAATATTCCATATTGGTTTGGAAGTGAAACTCAGTCATAAAAATGGCTGAGTTCTTTTTTTGATTATTTTAATCAAACAACCAAAGTACAGCTTTTGAAAATTCTTCCTTCCAAAAAATTTCTGAATGCGTTCCACCTTCAACATATTTTACAACGAAATTATCCGCTGAATAACCAGATTTAATCAATGTTTTCTCCATTTGTTTTGTACCATTAGTTATCCATTTGTGTTCATCTAATCCTGCATTCATATAAATTTTTGTATTTTCCACAAATCCTTTATAATCAACATGTTCATAACATTTGTTTGACCACCAGAATGCTGGAGAAAAAACACCAACTTTACCAAAAATATCAGCATATTCCATACCGACATACATCGAAATCACGCCACCGAGTGAACTTCCCATAATGCCCGTATTTGATTTATCGGACTTTGTTCTATAATTTTCATCAATAAATGGTTTCAATTCATTTACTATAAAATCAGCGTATTCCGCACCTTTTCCGCCACCATATTCTTCATTTATATAAGGTGTATATTCGCTATTTCGATTATCGCTATTATCAATTCCAACGATAATAAGTTTTAGTTTTTTATCTTTTTCCAATCGTTGCATTGTCTCATCGACTTCCCATTCTCCACTAAACGAAGTTCGTGTATCGAACAAGTTTTGTCCATCGTGCATATATAAAACGGGATAGCGTTCTGTTGAATACTCATAATCAGTAGGCAAGCAAATCCAAATTCTACGAGTTGTATTCAATGCTGTCATTGGAAAATCTTCATTAAGAATAGTAACATTAGATAACTTTGTAGAAGTTTTTATATCGTTATTTGCCCAACCTTTGACCTGAATAACTTCCTTGCCTTTAGAGTTGATTTTTCTATTAGCTATATCTTCACCTTTAACCGTTATTTCGACACTTTCCCAGCTACCTTTTGTTATTTTATATTCAATTGATTCATTGATATTTTTTAATTTGATTCGATATGTTCCATCATCGTGAGGCTGAAATTGATAGTTTGGAGCATTTGGCTGCCAATTATTAATAGAACTTGCAAAGTACAAAGTGTCCGAATCAGAAGTTGATGAAGGAACATCATTAATAATGAGCGTTAAATCTTGCTGACAATAAATAAAACTAATTGAGGAAATTGATACTATCATCCAAATAAAAATTATTTTTTTACTCATTTATTAAAATTTAATTGTGCTTAGTTAATTTTTTATGTATTTTTAATGAACTTGTTAAAATAATAAATTATTTATTTAGGGAAATTCTAAAAAAAATAGCATATTTACATATAGTGTATTTTTTACACTATCTAATTTTAATTTACCAATAAATATAAAATAACCATTTACAAAGTGATTATCAAAGGTATTTGATACTTAAATAGAAAGTGTTAAGTTGTTTTACAAGCAAGAGTGTTTGTTTTAACTTTACACGTAAATTTGATTATCAATAATTTAAAAAAAATTACCAGATTCACTTTTCTAAAAATACTACAGGATTTAGTAAAAGTTATTCAAATTCATAACACTAATGTCACCACAAATAAGAATAAAAGATACTTCTGTTACACCAAATATTTCTGTTGATTGTGTAATTTTTGGTTTTGATTTTTCAGAACTAAAAGTATTACTCATTGAGAGAGAAGAAGGAGATTTTGCCAGCGAACCTAACAAACCTGGTGTTTTAGCTTTGCCAGGTGATCATATTTTATCAGATGAAAATTTTGATCAATCCGCTGCCCGAGTCTTAAAAGAGTTGACCGGATTAGAAGATATTTACTTACAACAATTCAAAGCATTTGGTGATCCAAATCGAATGAATAATGAATCGGATAGAAAATGGATGAAATTCATTCGGGCAGAACCTGATGTACGAGTTGTGACGATTGCTTATTATTCTTTAGTAAAATTAGAACAATACGAGCCACAAGCCTCATCATTTGCACGTCATGCGATTTGGCAACCAATAAGTGATATTCCGATATTAGCATTTGACCATAATAAATTGGTCAATGAAGCACTAAAAGCACTACGCCGAAAGCTTAGAAATGAACCTGTCGGCTTTGAGTTGTTACCCGAGAAGTTTACGTTAAGTCAACTACAACGATTATACGAAATCATCATGGGAACGGAGTTCGAAAAAAGGAATTTTAGAAGAAAAATATTAAAAAAGAATATCTTGATTCCTTTAGATGAAAAACAAGTCGGTGTGCCACACAAAGCTGCTCGATTGTATAAATTTGATAACGAAAGCTATAAAAAAGCAAAAGAAGAAAGTTATAATTTTACACTATAGAATAATTATGATTTATGGATTAAAAATCGGAAACCTGTAATCCAATAATAATAAATAGTCTACCTTTAGTTAATCATAAAAATTCAAAATTTAAATCATTTTTTGTTTTTGCCAATTAAAAATCAATAAACCAAAAATGATAATCAATCCACCAATTAACTGTGAAAACAACAATTGTTCACCAAAAGGAATCGCAATTAATACTACAAAAAATGGAATAAGATTCATAAAAAGAGTTGTTTTTGTTGCTCCTAATTCTACAATACTTAGATAAAAAATAACGTATCCTAAGCCAGTTCCTAAAATTCCCATAAACAAAATACTTGCCCAAAAATCAAATGAAGTAGATACTGGAACGCTTATTAATTCAGGAATACAACTGACTATAAAAAGACCTAAAGCAATCGCACAAGTAACGGTTGTTAGCAAAATAGAATCAACGTGTTTCAAGTATTTGCTCACAATAATTTGCGATAACGCAAGAACAATACTCATCAAAACGATATAAGAATCACCTTCCGAAATTTGAAGTCGCAATAATTCCGTTAAATCGCCTTTGACTAATAAAAACGCAACACCAAAAACGCTTAAAAGATAGAAATCCATTGCCAAATAGACAAGCTTCCTTTCATTAAAAACCGAGCAAAAATAGCCGTAAAAATAGGTGTTGTGGCAATAATTAAAGAACTATTAATGGGACTTGCGGTTGTCAATCCTTTATTGAAAAAATAGATGGTGAGGTAAACGCCAAAAAACGAAGTAAGAAATAAATAAAACCATTCTTTCAAGGAAAAAGAGCATTTAATTTTAAAGGTTTTCTGTTTTGCTACGACAACACCATATAATACAATCACCGCAAATAAAAACCGAAAAACGACAACAGCCATTGGCGAATAATATAACAATGCAATCTTAACCACATAAAAATTAGCTGCCTAAATAAACATCGTCAAAATCAAAAGTAACAGAATAATTTGTTTACTCATTATAAGGTTTTATAAAATGCAATTCATTAAAACACACGATTTCTATCTAAAGTTCTTTTAGAGATTTTTAATATAGGTAATTCGAGTTGCTGGTTAAGTAATTATTAGTTGATAAAGGTTCATAGAATTAAAAAGGGCTTTTAGTGAAGAATGAATAAATGAAAGCTCTTTTTATAGTTAAAATCTTACAATTGCAATAGACTTTGTAGAATTGAAGGTAATTTCATTATTCTTCCAAAATTTTCTATCTAAAATTATCCAATCATGAAAGGTAAACTATTATTGTTGCTGTTACTTTTTTCTACGTGTATTGTTGAGGCACAATATGATTTTCATAAAATTTATACAGACAGCGTAAATACTGATTTTTTAACCGCAAAGCAACTTGAAACTTACCATGAAAATATCATTGCAGCAGGTGCATATAATTTGGCTTCTGTCAATAAACAAGGGCAAGTCAACTGGGCAAAAAAAGTCTTTGTGGATTCTGCAAGTACAAATTTTGCCGCTTTCTCAATCAAATATCACGAATTAATTCCAACGCCAGATGGTGGATTTATCGGTTTAGCCAATGAAACATTTTTGGGTATCGTCACTCGATTTGATTCATTAGGCAATGAAATTTGGTCAAAATCAGTCCGTCATTCAAGCCATAATGTAATGTTTCAGACAGGCTTACGAACTTCCTCCAATGAATATATTTTAGTAACAAGTGCTATTCAAAGTTCTTCTGTTGTATTCCATGAATGGCGAAAAATAGATATTAATGGCAATGTCATTTGGCAACGCAATTACTTTGTCCCAAATGGATTTTGGCCAGAGATTATTAAAGAAAATGGGTTAGGTTATCTTTTAGGTTCGTTAGACGGAACAATCGCACAGATAGATTTTAATGGTAATGTGCTTTGGATAAAAGAATACAGTATACGAATAGCCGATATTTTTCCGATGAGTAATAATGAATATATCGTCATTGGTGCAAATCCAGGCTATAGTAATCAAATGTGGTCACGAATGACAAATTCGGGAACGCCTATTTGGGCAAAATTATTTCCGGTGACGCTTGTTTGGGGAAATAATATTTTCTTATACACTGAACCATATCAACAATTAAATGATGGCAATCTTATGGACATAAAAGCTATTCCTTCATCGACTACTCCAAATGTTTGGGATGTTTCAATGGCAAAACTCAATACACAAACTGGCGATATGATGTGGGAAAAACGATATATTTCCAATATGTTGTCTTCTGGAGTGATGGAACTTAGAAGTTATGCAATTATTACAGATAGTATTTTTAGTGCTTTCACATTTACTTCTCCCATAATAAACCAAAGTAAGTACGGACATTATATGCGAATGGACGTTGGTTACGATGCGAATCCAACAGGCTGTTTGACGCAAGATATGCCGATTACTGCTACACAAAATACAACGATTACAACGTTGCCTGTTCAGTCTTTGCTACATCAAACACCAGCTTCTATTATTCAAGATACCACAGTAGTTATTGTTGATATGCCTTTAGAGGCAAATGTTGTTTGTGAAAATGGTGTCGCAGCTAACTTTGTAGTGAATGATTTTTTGCTCTGTGTCGATGATTGTATCACGATTACAGATAGTTCGGCAGGAATGATTACAAGTTATGAATGGACATTTTTTGGAACAGACACAACCTATCATTTTACGGAATTTCCGCCACAACTTTGTTATCCAGATTCAGGCGTTTTTTCGATTCAACTGGTTGTAAGTGATGGATTTAAGAGCGATACTTTACGAAAAACGATTATCGTTTTTGACTTGCCAGAAATTGATTTGGGGCAAGACACAACACTTTGTCGAGGTCAATTTATTTTTCCGAATTTTTCCATTCCTTATGCTAATTTTAATTGGAGTAACGGACAAGTAACGCCTTATTCATTTATTAATAATACGGGAATATACAGCGTAGAAGTCACTGCGGGAAACTGTTATGAAACGGACACGATTAATGTGATTGTCAATGAGTTACCAATAATAGATTTAGGAAATGATACAACTTTTTGTAATCAAAACAGCTATCATTTGATTGCTAATACATCGAATAATGTCAGTTATTTATGGAATACAAATGATACAATTTCCAGTATCTTTATTAATAACTCAGGCATTTATACCTTGACAATTACGGATACAATTACGAATTGTCAAGCTGCTGATAGTGTTGATATTAATTTAAATCAATCTGCAAATATTGATTTAGGAAACGATACAACGATTTGTCAAGGTGAAAATATTTTGTTAAATGCTTTTACACCAAACGCAACATATTTATGGAATAACAACGCTACAGATTCCATTTTGATGGTTAATAATTCGGGAATTTATATTGTTGATGTTACCATCAATAACTGTACGACAAGTGATACGATTAATGTAATTGTTGCAGATTTACCAATCGTTAATTTAGGAAATGATACGACTTTTTGTAATCAAGTTGAATATAATTTGATTGCGAATACATCCAATAATGTGAGTTATTTGTGGAATACAAACGATACAACTTCGAGTATTTTTGCCAGTAATTCAAGTATTTATACGGTTATAATTACGGATAATTTAACCAATTGTCAAGCAACCGATAGCGTTGAAATGACTTTCATTCAAACAAATCTTTTTGCCTTAGGAAACGATACGATTTTGTGTGATACACAAACTTTACGACTAAACGCTTTTGTTCCAAATGCCAATTATTTATGGAATAATGGTTTGACTTCGAGTGAAATATTAGTCAATAATAATGGTTTATATTCGGTCGAGGTGTCGATTGACGATTGTGTTACTTCGGATATTATCAATGTTCAATTCATTTCGCCAATGAGTTTGAATTTAGGCGAAGATAGAATATTATGTAATGACGAAATCATTGATTTAACGGCTTTTGATGTCAATGCTCGAAACTATTTATGGAATGATAACTCTACCAATTCAACTATTCAAATTAACCAATTTGGCACTTACTTTGTCACCGTTTTTTACAATCAAAATTGTCAAATAAGCGATACGATAACCTTTACAGCCGAAGGCGAAATTTATCCGACTTTACCAAATGATACGATAATTTGTCAAGATAATTCTGTTACCTTAAATGCGTATCAACCCAATGCTACAAGCTACGAATGGCAAACCATTGACGCTTATTTCCAACAACACAATTTACAAGATAGTATAATAATTGCAACGCTTCCTGGCGAATACAAAGTCACGATTAGTAACGAATGTCGAGCATTCACACAAACGATTACGATTGAGGAAGAAGATTGTGGCTGTTATCCTTACGTTCCGAATGCGTTTACACCAAATAACGATGGAAATAACGATGTTTTTGAAGTGTATTCTAATTGTACATTAAGTAATTATAACCTAAAAATCTTCGATCGTTGGGGCGGAATTTTGTTCGAAACGAATGATGTGAACGAAGGTTGGGAAGGAACGAAAAACGGGGAACAATTAAAAAATGGCGTTTATGTTTGGTTATTGACTTATGATTCTCCGAACGAAAAAGGTGTGATGGAAAGGTTTGTACAAAGTGGTAGTTTGACGTTGATTCGGTAAATCGTAAAATCAATTGATGATTAATTACAAATGATACAAAAAAATAAACAAAAAAGCCGAATTTTCATTACGAAAATTCGGCTTTTCTATTCAAAAACTCCATCTGATAAAATCGGATTTCATTTCAAATTATAATTTTTACAAAACAGCTTTTTTACGTTTGTACGTTCCGCTGTAAGTAGTTTTCCATTCTTTATTGTTGGCTGATTTTTGCCATACTTGACTAACTCCTCCGTTTGCTTGTTTTTTGTAGATAATACGTTGATAAACCTTTTTGCCATTCGCATTTGTAGAATTGGCTTTCAGTGTTAATTTATCATTTTTAAATGTTCCTTTAAAGTTTAGTTTATTTCCAAAATCATCCGACCAAGCTTGTGTCCAACGTTTATTTTTGACATCGTAGCTAAATGTAGAATGCGTTTTTAAACCATCAGCACCTTTGAAGTCTTCTTCTAACGTACAAGTTCCGAAAACTAACTTAACTTTATTTTGCCCAATCATATTTCCATCTTTGGAAAATAATTCCCAATCACCGATTAAAAAATCTAATTGTTGAGCAGCATCAGAATCGCAAGCGACTTGACTTTGGGCGGAATAACTAAAGAATAGCAGAAGACCAAAGAAAATTGAATTTCTAAAAATAATTTGTGTCATGATTGAAGTTTTTGTGTTTTTTTTTAGTTGATATATATACTGTACGTACAATATAATACAATAGTTATGATTTTGTTAATGTTTTTTCGTTTTTTTTCGTCAAAAGGTGAGATTTATGATCTAAACAGCAGAAAAGCGTGGGAATTAAAAAATGGAAGCAAGGGCAAAACCCTTGCTTTCAAAGGACATTAATAGCTTGAATTAAAGAAATACCTAAATTTCATTTAATTACATAACAAAGATGTGACTAATATCCTTACTAAACACCTACACAAATGTGGGTGTTTTGCAAAAAGTAAGAAATTTTATTTCAATAAAAGTATGATTTTAATATATTTAAACATTAGTAATATGTTATATCTCATCACAATTCTGTATTTTTACAAAAAAATAAATATTTGTGACAATGTAAAACACTTGTCGTCTGATTGCTATTACTATTTGTATTAATAATTACTAAAACAATAAAATTTCAAATTTCAAATAATAATATTTATGAAAACTTTACACCTTTTAACAGTTCTAACTATTGTAATCTTTGCCAGTTTCTCTGCCAATGCACAATATTCAACCTTAGTGCTCAATTATGAAAAGTCATGTTTTGGAGAAAATGAACCGCTTCCTGCTCGTAAAAATTTTGTGATTACAGGTGTTGCAAATGCAAATATTCCTTATGTCGAAGTGGCGATTTATGATGAAAAACACAAAGCGGACGATTTGCCAGTTTATGCTACTTTTTGGAAAAGAGATTTGAATAGCAACTCACCAAAATTCACTGTTCCGATTAATCAACATTTGAGAGAAGGAAAAGCATATGATGTATTAGTAAAATATTATCGTGTAGCGACAGAAGGAGAAGAAACAGCATTGAAGAACAACTTATTTAAGACGTTAGATGCTTATGTTGACCAATCTTATAAATTGTCTAATTCAAAAATAGATTTTGCGAAAAGTGCTAAGAAAACGGTTGCGGATTTGAATGAAATTGTAACAATCGGTATGTCGCAATATCGTCATCGTACAAGTTTTGCATTTGAGACTTTTTCTGATGTTGTAAAGATGAAAATTGACCAAATCGAAAGTCAATCGTTAAAAACTGTTTCGGAAGCGAACGCTGCAAATGGAAAAGACGCTGGAACTCGTGTGATTTTTCGTGATCGTTTGATTAACGAATTGAAAGAAATGTTGCACACAGAAGTAAGTCAATATTTGAATCGTGAATTATACATTATGGTTGACGATAAATTAATTGAAGATTATCCAACCGAAAAAATTCAAAACTCATTACCTGTAAATATTGGTTATGGCGGAGCATTGTTCAATACTGATTTTGATGCATTTAATTATGCCGCAGCACCTTATTTGGGTTTATCATTTCCTTTCGGAAAAGAAGGTAGTCAATCAAAACTTTTACAACGCTCTTCTTTATCATTTGGTGTATTGTTAGACCAAAGTATTATGGATAGAAATGATGTTGGTTATACAGGTCCGATTTTTAATGTTCCTGTTTATGGTGCGTTAGGTTATCGTGCGTTTCGTTTTATTCGTGTAAATGCTGGTGTTACCGTTTTAGAAAATGTATCGACTTCTAATATTCAAGTTTATCCGTTTATTGGGATAAGTGCAGAGTTGAATTTATCATTATCATTGGCGAAGGAGTAAAATTAATTGTTTGATTGTTATTGCTTCGCTTATTGTTTGATTGTTTTTTACGAATTGACGTAAATAAGTGATTATCGGTTTAGTAAACTTTAAAAGTTTACTAAACCTCGTTTTAACTCAATTTTAAAAACCATGAAAAAAGGAATATTTACCTACATATTTTGCTTAATCACTTTGTCAATAATAGCACAACAAGATGCTTATAGTTGGCGAGTCGGTGCGTATAGCGGTTTTAATATCTATCGAGGTGATTTGAATAGTGATTTGAATCCATTTGATGTTAGTCATCCGTTAACTGATGTTTCTTATGAAAATCGTTTTGATTTGTTGTCATATGGAGCAAGTATCGAATATAGCACAAAAGGTTTTGGATTGAAACTGTTAGGAACTCGTGGGATTTTTCGAGCAGAAGATAGAGCGATAAATCGTGATGGTGATTTTATTAATCATACTAATTTTAATCGTTCGTTGAATGTAGAAAATCAGTTTTATGATGCGTCGATTTTGGCAACTTTTTATAGTGATAATGGTCGATTATTGTCCAAAACGGCTTTTGTAAGTCCATATATTTCTATCGGTTTAGGTGGAACAGCTTTTGAAACCTTTGGAGATTTGGAAGATGCAAATGGCAATACATACTATTATTGGTCTGATGGAAAAATTTATAACAAACCAGAAGATACACAACCGACGGATGCAATTGAAGTCAACCGTGATTTTCATTATGAAACGGATTTAGAAATCTTAGATCCTGAAGGTATTTTTTATTCTAATTTAGTTTGGAATGTTCCTATTGCTGTTGGTTTGAAATTTAGAATTACTGATAGATTAAATGCAAACTTAGAAGTCTTAGGTCGTTATACCTCAACAGATTATCTTGATGGTGTGAGTACACGAGGAAATGCTGATGATAATGATTTTTATGGAATGACTTCCTTGTCGCTACATTACAATTTTGGACGAAAGTCCGACAATTTTTTACCGCCAACTTTCTATTCATTAGGCGAAGATGAAACAACAAAAGACAACATTACGACAACAAAACCACAAATAGAGGTAGAAACGAAACCAGAAAAGGTTATTTCAAAAATCGACTCAAATGTAGAAAAGGAAAAATCAATAGTTGAGAAAGTTGTAACAAATGAGCCAAAGATTGAAATACCGAAAAAGAAAATTGATACACAAAAAGTAGACATTGTAGAGAATCAACCAAAACTTGAAACGGTAAAAAAAGATGTTGATAAACAAAAAATAAAAATTGTAGAAACGCCAAAAATAGAAAAGTTAGAAATCGTCGAAACACCAACTTTTTTATTAAATGACAAAAGTTTTAGTGTTGAAAAACAAACGTATCTGGAAGTACAACAAACGAGATTAGAAGTCGCTACGTTGAATGAAGAAGCGAATATATTATTGGAAAACTACGATGCAACAAAAGTAGATAGTTTTATGATTTTGAATCAAAAAATCGATTCATTAAGTCAAAAGTTAGAAGCTTATCAGCAATATATGATTCAGTTAGCGGTACAAGGAAATGCCGATTATACAAAACCTGAAAACCAAGCAATTGAAAAACAGGTTTCGTCATTAGAAGGAGAAACAGAAGCCTTACGTCAAAAGTATCGAGTATTAGTTTTGGGAGAAGATGATCCGAAAGCAGTCGAAACAGCATTGGAAAAAATCGAAAAAGAAAACGAAGCGAATAAAGCTAAAATCAAAGCTTTAGAAGCCGAAGTTGCCGTATTAGAACAACAAAAAAAGACAACTAATATCGAAACATCAAAATCTGAAAGAACGATTGAAAATATAACTCTTATTACACCAAAAGTTAATGTCGATACTTCAAAAACGATTATAAGAGGAACAGCAGGTGATAATCCTGTGCTTCCAATATTGTCCGATTCGATGGCACAAGTTGTCAATATTTACGAAGCAAAATTACAAACCTTGTCGAATGAAGTCAATAGATTGAATACAGAAGTGATTCCAGAAAAAGACGAAACAATTCAGTTTTTGAATACAAAAGTCGTTGAACTTCAAGGTGAATTAAAAGGTATCAAGGAAACGAATAAATATTATGCAGACTTGTTTCAAAAGCAAATCACAGCATTACAACAACAAATTGCAAAGCTGAATCAGAGACAACCGACAATTGTTACTGAACCTAAAGTCGTTGAGAAAATTGTGCAAATTCCGACTGAACCTAAGATTATAGAAAAAATCGTAGAAGTACCAGCTACAACAACGGTTTCTATTGCTGATTTAGTCAAAGAATTTGGTGTTACGAATGTTTATTTTGATAATGGAAGTACAACTGTAAAATCGGAGTTCAACGGACAGTTAAATCGTGTCGCTTCAATGATGCAACAACATCCAGAAATCATCGTCATTCTAAAAGGTTATACTGACAAATCAGGAAATCCAGAACTGAATTTGAGATTGTCAAAGAAAAGAGGAGAAGCTGTGAAATCTTATTTAAAACAGAAAGGAATTACAGCAAGTCGTATTGATGTCAGCTACTTTGGTGAAAATGCCGCAAACGCTACAAATGATGCATTTTCTCGTAGAGTTGAAGTTCAAATGATTGTAAATTAATGGTGAACGGACGCTTCGCTGACGGCAAAAAAAAGGTTGAATTTGACAAGTCAAATTCAACCTTTTTTTTTTGTAAATATCACATTTCCGTCAAATAAGCGAAGCAGCCGTTTATTCCGCTGCAACAGTATGAGAAATATCCATTCCACTAAGAATAGCTTCTAAGATTGGATCGTCTTCTGCTTTATAACCTTGTTTGATGTCAATATCGTACATTTTGCTAAACGTACTCCAGTAAGTTGCCGAAAATCCACCTCTTAAATCTTTTACCAAATTATACATTGGAATATCTAATTCTCGCTCAATCATTTTGATCAAAATTCGACCTTGTGTACGAGTCAATTTTTTTAATGGATCTTTAAAATTATCTTCTAATTCTTTTTGTAATCGCTTAATATGTTTTTTACGATTGCGTTTTTGCATATCATTTGTCGTCTCTTCCAGTTCTCGAAAAAGACGAATGGCTTCAACAGCATATGGATAAACTTGATTGGCATGATAACGCATTCTCAAGTAATGACGACGTTCTTTACTACTTTTAAACTTTCGCATTGAAGTAACCGATACATCTTCTAACTCTGCCATAACAACCGTATCACCAGCCTCCGAAATCATTACTGTAACAACTTGTCCGTCAATTTTCGTCTTAAAAGTCTCTTCAGCTTTTTCCTTAGTCGTTTTGTCCTTATCTGTTTTTTCTTCGTCTGCTTTTTGAGCAAAAGCAGTAAAAGATACAATCATTAATGTGAGTAAAAATACAGATTTCTTCATAATTGCATTTTTGAGTTTAATTGCTTTAGTCACAATTAGTGTTTACAAGTGTAATATGCCAAAATTTATTCCAAGACATGATAAAAAATTTTATTGAAAATTTTATTCCTAAATCAATTTTTATAAAAAGTATTGAGGTTTAAAGAATTAATTTTATTTTTGAATAAATATCAAATGTCTCATTTTGTAGTTGAAGGGTTGTAAATAAAGGAATTATTATAAAAAACGGCACATTATTTCTATTTATATTGTTTTTGTCTTTTACCAAAAATCAGCTATTCTCGGTTTAAAATAATTCGTAATGTGTTTTGCTGTAATTAGTGATTTTTACGATAATCTGCAATCTAAATTAAGTAAGAATTCGACGGGCGATTTAAAATCGCCTGTCGAATGTTCTTATTTAAGTAAAAAAGTCATTAAAAGCATCAATTCTTTATAAAACGCATTATAAAAATTTTAAACCGAGAATGGCTGACCAAAAATAAATTTAAAATTACAATTTTATTCTCACACTTCTGACGAATTAATCCGATAAAGTGACCGTAAAAACTGTTAATATTTCTTTATTTTTGTTCTTGTTTGTAAAATCTTCTTATAAAAATCCTATCTATAAAATGGTTTTTATACAATTGATATTATACTACAATAGCAATATTTTGTTGCTAAATTGTTAATTCAACTTTAAATGACACAAAAAATATTTATAATCGGCTTAATTATCAGCTTTTTGGGACTTTCCGTTTCAGGATGTTTTACGCCCGATGATATTAAACTAACAGAAGCTCAAAAGAAACAATACATTGATTCTGTATATCAATTAGAATACAAACGACTTCAACCGATAATGGACGAAAATTGTGAAGATAACTTTGATAAATTAGTAAATCGTGCAGTAGATTCTTTAATCAATGTCTATTTGGATTCTACTAAATATGATTATTAATTTTAGTTATTTACGTTTCGCTGAAACGTAAAATAAAAATCACAATTGCTAAATTTTGCTTCGCAAAATGCTTTTTTCACGCAGATTCACGCAGATTCACGCAGATTCACGCAGATTCACGCAGATTCACGCAGATTTTTTTTGATAAAAAAATGATTTTGTTAATGAAAAATCTGCATAAATCTGCGAAA
>JBGCFH010000366.1:0-36262 GCA_045106825.1 Saprospiraceae bacterium
CTCCGATTTTAAGGATAAATTTTCTCCTGTTCGAGTGTTTCTCATCAAAGAACCATCTAAAGAATCAGGTTTTAACCTGCTGCGTCCCGAAACCTCGGGGATTAAACGCACGATGTTATAAATGCTGAGTAGTTACAAAAATTCAATTATTTTTTCCTTTCAGTCACATAATTCACTAAAGCACGAAGCGATTCACGAGCTTCATTATTCTCAAACGTATCTAATATTTCGAACGCACTTTTACGGTAATCATACATTGCTTTTTGAGCGTATTCTAAACCACCGCTTTTGCGTACAAATTCTATCACTTCTGCAACTGCAGCTTTATCTTCGTTTTTATTTTTAATTAGTTTTATGATATGTCGTTTTTGACTACGAGTTGTATTATCTAAAGCATAAATCAATGGAAGCGTCATTTTCTTTTCCTTGATGTCGATACCTAAAGGCTTACCAACATCATCCGTTCCGAAGTCGAATAAATCATCACGAATTTGAAAAGCAATACCAATTTTACGACCAAAATTATAGAATTTTTCAAGCGTTTCCTCATCTTTCGTCACCGTAGAAGCACCAGCCATACAGGATGCTGCGATTAAAGAAGCCGTTTTCTTTTCGATAATATCGTAATAAATACTTTCCTTAATATCCAAGCGTCGAGCTTTTTCGAGTTGTAATAATTCTCCTTCACTCATTGCACGAACTGCACGAGAAAGTATTTGTAACAATTTAAATTCTCCATTATCTAAAGCCAATAAAAGTCCTTGTGCTAATAAATAATCTCCAACCAAAACTGCAATCTTATTTTTCCACAATGCATTGATAGAAAAGAAACCTCGTCTTTCGTAAGCATCATCAACGACATCATCGTGTACCAAAGTTGCAGTGTGTAATAACTCCACCAAAGACGCAGCATGATAAGAAGCGTCATTCACTTCTCCACAAAGCTTAGCGCAAAGAAAAACAAACATCGGACGCATCTGCTTTCCTTTCCGTCGCACAATATAGTGTGTAACTTTGTCCAATAACGGAACAGGACTTTTCATCGCTTCTTTAAAACGAGTTTCAAATACTTTTAACTCTTCTTCTATCGGATGCTTTATCGTATTTAAGGACATTTTTTATGAATTATAAACTATTAATTATGAACTATATACTTCATAATCAATGAATTATCAATATTTCGTTACTTATTATTTTTAATAAAAAAACTCAACAAAATTAAATTAAGTGCAAGATACAATACTATTTGCTGGTAATGCAATATAAACTTTCAGAAATTATTGAAAATTCGTAAAGTTGTTGTTTTTATCTATTCAAAACCTGCATTTTCTCCTATTTTAGTATTGTGTTTCTTAACTTTATGCTTAAAGAATGATATTATGAACAAACGGAAAAATATAATAGTTGACGGAAAACATAGGAAACCGATTTTATTAGATGCTTATTGGCAAACAACCGATGAACCTAAAGGAATTGTAGTATTTGCACATGGATTCAAAGGCTTTAAGGATTGGGGAACTTGGTCGAAAATTGGAGAAGAAATCGTCAATGCAGGGTTTATTTTTATAAAAATGAATTTTTCGCATAATGGAACAACACCCAAAAATCCATTAGAATTTGGTGATTTAGAAGCATTTGGGCAAAACAATTATGAGATTGAATTAGATGACTTAGGAAGTGTTTTAGATTGGATAAACAATCAAAATATTATTCCAAATTCAGAAGTAAATATTAATAAAATTAGCCTAATTGGACACAGTCGTGGAGGTGGAGTTGCCATTATAAAAGCAGCAGAAGATAACCGAATTTCTAACCTTATTACTTGGGCTTCAGTTGGTACTTTAGATTGGATGTTTAAAGCTGAAATGATTAACAAATGGAAAGAAAACGGTGTACATATTATCGTGAATGGTCGGACAAAACAGGAGATGCCTTTGTATTATCAATTGTATAAAAATTTTGAACAAAACAAGAAACGATTTAGTACAGAAAACGCATTAAAAAATCTAAATAAACCACACTTGATTATACAAGGAACAAATGATCCTGCAATTCCAGTTGCTGCTGCTAAATTGCATCAACAATGGAATCCCAATGCACAGTTGGTTTTGATTGAAAATGCGGATCATGTTTTTAATGGTAGACATCCGTTTGAAGGAGATAAGTTACCAAAATTGACACAACAGTTGGTTGAGAAAACTATTCTGTTTTTAAAAGAAAATCAATAAATTAGGAAGAATATTGAGCAAATTGTTAAGATTATGATAAGGCAATATTTAAATATTATAAAAAAAAAGAAATTGTAATAAATTATTTACAATAAAACTCTAATTATTAGTTACTAATCACAGTTATTTTTAACTATATTTGTTCTTTGTAGTACATATATAATTAATTTTAATTGATTGTATTCAATTAAGAGGAAAAAGACAACAATTTAGTCATTGTGAGTATAGACTTTTATATATAAAAAATAATCAATTTATTCCTTAATGTTTGGATAATTGAATATATTTTTTCTTACTTTCACCTCCTACAAATTAAAATCAAAGCGAAACACTATTTTGAGAGGAGATTTTGAACAGCTTTGAAGCTATTCAAAATCACAAATATTTAGCAGCAATTGATGAAATTTTTTAAATTTTTTACACAAGAGTTAGCAATTGATCTCGGGACAGCTAATACCCTAATAATCCGAGATGATCAAGTGGTAGTAGATGAACCGTCTATCGTGGCAATTAATAGAAGAACTGGGGAAACCATCGCAGTAGGAAACAAAGCGATGCAGATGCACGAGAAGACACACGAACATATTAAGACAATTCGCCCATTAAAAGATGGTGTTATTGCAGATTTTCAGGCAGCAGAAAGTATGATTGAGGGATTAATCAATATGTCTGGTATAAAAAGACATTTCCTTAATCAGATGAAAATGGTGATTTGTATTCCTTCTGGCATCACAGAAGTAGAAAAACGTGCTGTTTTTGATTCAGCGGATCATGTTGATTCTAAAGAAACGTACCTCATATATGAACCGATGGCAGCAGCTTTAGGTATTGGCTAGGATGTAGAAGAGCCGAGTGGTAATATGATTATTGATATTGGAGGTGGTACGACGGAGATTGCAGTTATCGCCCTTTCGGGAATAGTTTGTGATCAATCTATTCGTATTGCTGGTGATGAGTTTACCAATGATATTATGAATCACATGAAACGTCAACATAATATCTTAATTGGTGAAAGAACCGCAGAGCAAATCAAAATTCATATTGGTTCGGCTTTGCCTGATTTAGAAAACCCACCTGAAGATTTTTCTGTAAATGGTCGAGATTTAATGACAGGTATTCCTAAGCAGATTACAATCAGTTATCCAGAAATCGCTGTATGTCTGGATAAATCAATCTCAAAAATAGAGGAAGCTGTCATGAAAGCCTTGGAAAGTACGCCGCCAGAGTTAGCAGCAGATATTTACAAACGAGGTTTGTATTTAACTGGAGGTGGAGCTTTGATTAGAGGTTTGGACAAACGTTTACGTACAAAAACTAAACTTCCTGTTCATGTAGCAGATGATCCACTTCGTGCAGTAGTACGAGGTACAGGAATCGCTTTGAAAAATACACACAAATTTTCGTTCTTAATTGATCGTAGAAGTGTATAATTAAGTATAAGAAATTAGGTGTAAAGTATGACGTAACTTTATTCTATGACATATTTTATAACTGAAAAGAATTTATAACAATAGCAGACCTTTAGATAAGTGTCTGCTATTGATGTTTTAACCTTCCGAAGCGAGTATCAAATGTCATGCGGAATTTAGTTTTATTTTTTATAAAGTATAATGCCTTCTTTGTTTTCATTTTATTAGAAATAGTCAGTTTTTACTTGATTGTTAATAATAATGAAAAGCAGAATGTAATTTTTGTAAGTTCTGCCAATCAACTAACAGGTAGTTTTTATGAGCGATACGATAAGGTTATCAGCTATTGGAATTTAGGTGATGTAAATGCAGAACTGGCAAATGACAATAAGCGTTTAATGGAGCAGTTGCCAAATGCCTATTTTGATAATGAGGTTGATACACTTGAAGTTATTGATACTCAATACTTACAGCAATATGAATACATTCCTGCTAAAGTTGTGAATAATTCGGTTAATCGTTATAATAATTATTTGACTTTAAATCGAGGAAAATCACACGGAATCGAAGCGAATACAGGTGTTATTACTAATAACGGAATTGTCGGTGTGGTAAAGAAGACTTCAAAAAATTACGCTGGTGTCATGTCTATATTACATCACAATACTCGAATAAGTGCGAAACTTAAATCTACTAATTATTTTGGATCATTAGTTTGGAAAAAAGATGATGCTCGATACATGTACTTAGATGCAATTCCAAAACATGCTGTTATTGAAAAAGGAGATACTGTTATTACAAGTGGTTTTTCTACGATGTTTCCAGAAGGATTAACGATAGGTACAGTAGATAAAAAGAAAGTAATTGACGGAAGTAATTTTTATGAAATCAAGGTGAGTTTGAGTTGTGATATGAATAATTTGAGCCATGCTTTTGTCGTGAATAATTTATTAAAAGAGGAGCAAAAAACCTTGGAAGAAGACGTAAAGTTAGAAGATGAGTGATGTTATAGTAGCTAATGTATTAAGGTTTTTGGGATTATTTCTGGTTCAAGTATTGATTTTGATAAATGTGGAAATCAATAATAATTATGTGAACCTATACATCTATCCCTTATTTCTATTATTGTTACCAATTAGGATTCAAAAAGTAGCATTATTGGCCATTGCCTTTATTGTAGGAATCAGTGTAGATATGTTTTATGATACCGCTGGTGTGCATGCAGCTACCTGTGTTTTTATTGCTTATATTCGATCCGGTGTATTAACAATCATAGAACCTCGTGGTGGATATGAACCAAATCATAAACCAACAAAAAATCAATTTGGAGCAGCTTGGTTTTTTCAATATTCCGCTATTCTATTATTCATTCATTTATTTATAGTATTCATTTTAGAAGCATTTACATTTGCTGGGTTTGGTTTATTGTTACTCAAAACTATTTTGAGTTTTGTTTTATCTATGTTATTAATATTTATTTATACGTACTTATTTAATCCAAAAGTTTAGTACACGAAGTATAAAGTATAAGGTATATAGACTTACAGGCACTTCATATCTTATGCTTCATACCTTATATTCAATACAATGCAGCAAGATAACAATCAAAGCAGAAGATATGTCATACAGGGAATTTTCATTACTGTAGCTGCGATTCTTTTATTGAAGTGTTTCCAACTACAAGTCGTCAATGTTTCACAAGATGGAGGAGTCAAAAAGGAAACAATCTACGCTTCACGGGGAACTGTCTTGGATCGTAATGGTGAACTATTAGTGAATAATAACGGTATTTATGATCTATGGGTTACCTACAATCAAGTAGCTAAAGCTAATATTGATACTATGAAATTGTGTCAATTATTGAATATTGATGTTGAGAAGTTTGAGAAAAACATGAACAAAGACTGGGGTTATCGTTATCGAAAGTATAAGCCCTTTGTGTTTTTAAAAGCAATTACTCCATTAATGTATGCTCAATTTCAAGAAAGTATGTATGAGTTCCCAGGGTTTTATGTAGAATTAAGAAATGTTCGAGGTTATGCTTATCCTAATGGTGCTCATGTGTTAGGATATATTGGAGAAGTCAATCAAAAACAAATTGATAACGACGAAGAAAAGTATTATAAGTCAGGAGATTATATTGGCGTCAGTGGAATTGAGTTAGCTTATGAAAAACAACTTCGAGGACAACGTGGTGTGAGCTATATTTTAAAAGATAAATTAGGTATTACAAGAGGAAGTTTTAAAGATGGAGAACGAGATACTGCAGCTTTGTCAGGATTAGATTTGGTCAGTTCTTTAGATTCAGAATTACAAACATATGGCGAAGAATTGATGAAGAATAAACGAGGAAGTATAGTGGCTATTGAACCATCTTCAGGTGAAATTTTGGCATTAGTCTCTGCTCCATCGTATGATCCAAATTTATTGACAATCAATAGAGATAGAGGAAATGCCTATTCAGAATTGTTACATGACAAAACGCAACCATTATTCAATCGAGCAATTTCAGCACAATATCCACCAGGTTCTATTTTTAAGCCAATTATGTCATTAATTGCTTTACAAGAAGGTGTCATTACACCTGATCGAGGTGTCGGTTGTGGCGGTGCTTATGTTTATCGACGTTTACGAATCGGTTGTCATGGTCATGGAGCAGCAAGTAATGTTTCGAGAGCTATTCAATATTCTTGTAATGCTTATTATTGTCAAATATTTAGAGAAACAATTGATAAAAATGGTTTTTCTAATGCAGATAAAGGTTTAGATACTTTAGTACAGCATTTATATGCTTTTGGAATGGGAAGAAAATTAGGTATAGATTTGCCTCACGAAAAATCAGGAAATGTCCCAACAACTGAATACTATAACAAAATGTATCGTAAAGGTGCTTGGAAATCTCCTACTATTGTATCGTTAGGTATTGGTCAAGGTGAATTTTTAGTAACACCACTTCAAATGGCAAATCTAACCGCAATTATAGCAAATCGAGGTTGGTATTATGTACCTCACTTATCTAAGGAGTTTAGAAATGATACAACCCAAATTCCATTAAAGTATCGTACAAAAAACTATACAATGGTAGAAGCACGTCATTTTGCCCCTGTTGTACAAGGTATGCATGATGTTGTATTGGCAGGTACAGCGAGAATTGCTCAAATTGATAGTATTGAGGTTTGTGGAAAAACAGGAACAGCCGAAAATCCTCATGGTGACGATCATAGTGTATTTATTGCTTTTGCACCTAAAGATAATCCTAAAATAGCAATTGCTGTATTTGTCGAAAATGGTCGATATGGAGCAACACATGCTGCACCGATTGCCAGTTTGATGATTGAACAATATCTAAAGGGTCAAATTAGTGATAGGCGGAAATTCTTAGAAGAACGGATGTTAAAATCAGATTTATTAACCAAAGGATTAAAACAATAATACTGTTATACTTCGTACTCTTAAATTATCACATAGTTTTTTTGAATTAATAATCATTAGAATAAGATAATATTTTAGTACAAAATACAATAATTACTAATCGCTAAAAGATGAGTGGAGGAACAGAAACGTCGGCAAGAGAGATAGATTGGATAACCGTTTCTATTTATTTAGGTCTGGTACTAATCGGATGGCTAATGATATATGCAGTTGGTTCGGGCGAAAACCCGAATATACTTGCGGAAGGATCTCGACATAGAGGTCAATTAATTTGGATTGGTATATCTTTATTTGCTGGTATTGTTGTACTAATTATAGAAAGTCGTTTTTATAAAACCTTTGCCTATATCTTTTTCGGTATCGCTATCCTAATGTTGCTTGGTGTTCTCCTTGGCGGAACGGTGATTGCTGGCTCTAAATCCTGGTTGGTTTTAGGCCCAATTCGTATTCAACCGTCCGAACCTGCCAAAGCAGCTACCTGTTTAGCCTTAGCCAGTTACTTAGGTTCATATAATGTGTCTTTACAGGATTTTAGAAATCAAATCACTGCATTAGCTATCATTGGTATTCCAATGTTCCTTATATTATTACAAGGTGATGCAGGTTCTGCATTAGTTTTTTCTTCCTTACTAATTGTATTATATAGAGAAGGAATGCCGCCACCATTGTATATTTTCGGAACAGCGGTTACGCTTTTGTCTATTGTTGCTTTAATGTTTGAAATCATTTCCGTCTATATGGGAATGGCAATCTTAGGAACAGGTTTATTGATGGCACAAGCAGGAAATAACCGATTGTTTTTAGCTTATTTAGCATTAGTAGTTGGTTCTGTATTTTTAGCAAGAGAAGGCTATATTATGGAAACAGCCATTGGTTTATGTGTTATTTTTATCGGTTATTGGGCCAGACGAGTTATTAAAACTAAAAAAAGACAATCACTTTACGCCTTGATGATTGCTATGGTTGTCGGTGGATTATATACAACCGTTGTCAATTATGGATTCAATGAAATCTTACAACCGCATCAACAAGATAGAATTAAGGTTTGGCTAAAACCGAGTGAATGTGATCCTTTAGGGGCATTGTATAATGTAACATGGTCAAAATTGGCGATTGGTTCAGGAGGTTTAGCAGGAAAAGGATTTTTAAATGGTACTATTACAAAATTAGATTATGTCCCCGAACAAGCAACGGATTTTATATTCTGTACAGTCGGAGAAGAACATGGATTTGTCGGTTCTTTAGCTTTAATCACACTTTTTCTAATATTATTATTGCGAATTGTATTAATTGCAGAACGGCAACGTTCTCGGTTTACCAGAGTCTACGCTTATGGAGTTGCCAGTATTTTATTTTTCCACCTTTTGGTTAATATTGGTATGACAATGGGAATCATGCCTGTTATCGGTATTCCCCTTCCGTTTATTAGTTATGGAGGTTCTTCATTATTAGCATTTACCGTACTGCTGGGTGTTTTGATTCGATTAGATGTCGATAAAGCACGATAATTTGATTTAAATAAATTTTTCTTGGATTTGGAAACAGCACAATTGAATTTTTTCGATTGTGCTGTTTTTAGTTTTTATTAAAACAATAAGTTTGAATATATCAATCAAATAATTTATTTTTGTAACCATTGTATAAGGTTAAATAATTAAGCTTTGAAAAAACATTATTCAATATCAGAAGCAGCAAAAATTTTGGGAAAAAGTAAAGAAACATTAAGACGTTGGGACAGAGAAGGGAAACTTCCTGCGGTACGAGAACCGATAAGTAATTATCGAGTTTATGAAAAAAAGCAATTGAGTTTGTTTAAGGAATTCGCAACTGTTGATATTGATGAAGAAGTCAATAATTTTGCTAAACCGGATAATGATTATAAAGTTTTAGAATTATTTGCTGGAGCTGGAGGTTTAGCAATCGGAATGGAAAAAGCGGGAATTCATTGTGTTGCTTTGAACGAATTGGATAAGTGGGCTTGTCAAACACTACGTAATAATCGTCCAAATTGGAACGTACTTGAAGGTGATATTAAGAATCATTCATTTAAAGAATATTGTGGTAAAGTTGATATTGTTACTGGCGGATTTCCTTGTCAAGCATTCAGTTATGCTGGAAAAAGTTTAGGATTAGAAGATGCAAGAGGAACACTATTCTATGAGTTTGCTCGTGTTATTGATGAGGTCAAACCACCTATCTTTATTGGTGAAAACGTAAAAGGCTTAAAAAGCCATGACAAAGGAAGAACCTTGGCAGGAATGTTATCTATTTTAGATGAAATTGGGTATAATGTTGTTTCACCACAAGTTTTGAAAGCTATAAATTATAATGTTCCACAAAAACGAGAACGATTAATTTTAGTTGGTATTCGTAAAGACATTAATATAAAATATAATTATCCAAAGCCTTATCATAAAATTTACAACTTAGAAGATGCTCTAAAAAAAGGAGAATTATTTGATTCCGATGTTCCTTTATCAGAAGGCTCAAAATATCCTCAACACAAAAAAGAGGTGTTAGCTTTAGTGCCACCAAAAGGCTATTGGCGTAATTTACCATTAGATATTCAGAAGAAATATATGCAAAAAAGTTTTTATTTAGGTGGCGGAAAAACAGGAATCGCAAGAAGAATTGGTTGGGATGAACCTTGCTTAACTTTAACGTGTAGTCCTGCACAAAAACAAACGGAGCGTTGTCATCCCGATGAAACTCGTCCGTTTACAGTACGGGAATATGCTCGAATTCAAACTTTTCCTGATGAATGGCAATTTGCTGGTTCAGTATCACGACAATATAAACAGATTGGAAATGCTGTTCCCGTTAATTTAGCAAAAGAAATCGGCTACTCAATTATTACATTTTTGAATGAATATTATAAATTATTAAATCCTAAATAATAACTAAAATTTTCAAATGTAATTTGGTCAATAATACTTCGTTCTGCTTCATTCGCATTATTTTCAATTCCATTTAAAGCCGTTGATTGTTGAATTTGTTGTGATGGCAATGTCTTCATAAAATCTTCAATCGCTTTTGGTAATACTTTGTATAACTGAAAAAATGCATCTTTTTGATTTGATAATAGATAATAGAATTGGTCACCTGATATTTTATAAATATTTGTATGCTGATATTTTCGATTTTTGAATGAAGCAATCCAAGGTTCATTAAAACTATCTTTCGCCCATATCTGAACCCAATAACATTTAGCATTTGGAAATTCTTCTGCAAAACGTTGTAGCTTTTGGTATAATAATTCCGCAGAACTGCTATTCATTGTATTATGTTTGTTTTTAATATCCGCAAAAAGAGAATTATTTATAGCTTTTATATCATAACCATCATGATTTCCTCTTTCAAAACCATTAATTCCACCTAAAATGTTTTCATGAAAAATACCAATAGCATTACTAACCGCTTTATCAATTTGACGTTTTATTTCAAGTTCGATTAATTCTTTTTCAGATAAACCATTAAATTTAGCATCGAAAGTCAATTTGAAACTATCAATTTTATTATTATAAAATTTCCGTTTGCTAATTTGATTTTTGGCATTTGTATAAGCACTATAAAGTGTTGAAATACAATCCAGTAAATGTTGGTCAGTAATGAAATTTACGTAAGGCATAATTTTTTAAATTTATCCTGTGAAGATAAAAAAAATAATATCAAAATACAGAACTCAAGTGTACTTCGCCTTAAACGGCAAAGATTTCAACCCAAAAGCAATCACCAAAATGCTACAAATTGAACCAACTCAACAAGGTAGAAGAGGAGAAAAAGGAAGATATATTCCAGAGCAAAAACACAGTTATTGGCAAATAGCAACAGAAAAAGGTAAAGAATATCTTGATATTCCGATGTTAGTTCAGGAAATTGTGGTACAATTGAGTAGTAAAGTTGAAATTATCAACTCCATCAAAGAAAAGTATCAGTTAGATTCTATCTTGCAAATTGTTTTGGATATTGATGTCGATGAAAATATTTCTACACCGATTTTGAATTTTGATAATGATGTTATTGAATCTTTGTATCAGACTAAAACAGAAATGGATATTGATATATACAGAAAGTAATAAAAACACCAATAAATGTTAGAAAAAGAATTAAGAACTCGGAGTAACAATACTTGTGAGTTGTGTGCATCAATGGAGAACTTACAAGTTCATGTCGTTGCACCAAAAGAAGGGAATTATGCAGAAGAATGTGTGTTGACCTGTTCGACTTGTTTATCACAAATAGAAAATTCAGATACGACAGATGAAAATCA
The DNA here is from genome assembly GCA_045106825.1 of Saprospiraceae bacterium. Lineage (GTDB taxonomy): Bacteria > Bacteroidota > Bacteroidia > Chitinophagales > Saprospiraceae > CAWVWD01. Next base: position 11,340 of record JBGCFH010000366.1, read on the forward strand.
TTGGCGTTGTTTGAATGATAGCATTTGGAGTCCAGAACCAGCCGTTCAAGTCGTTGCATGGAGAATGTTGCATCAACTAACATCAAAAGGTATTGATTGGTCACAAGGCTTGATGGACATGATGTATATGGAAGAAGAAACCGCAAATTGGGCGAAAGCCTTAGTTGTAGCCGCCGAAAATGCCGTTATTCATAAAGATAGTAATGGTGTTATATTAAACGCTGGTGATTCGGTCGTTTTGATTAAGGATTTGAATGTAAAAGGTGCAACTTTTACAGCAAAACGAGGAACTGCTGTTCGTAGAATTTCTTTAGTTCAAGACAATCCCGAACACATTGAAGGTCGAATAAACGGACAACATATTGTAATTTTGACTAAATATGTGAAGAAGTCGAAGTAATATATTCTATGAAATTTCACGATGTAATTATTATCGGATTATTGGCGTTACTACCTTTGGCACTGTCGCAAGGTTTAGTCTTTGGTGGTAATCTTGCCATTGCAAAATTACCTATTGTCATCACTTTGGTTGTAACGTTGATATATTTTGCCATCAAATGTTTCTTCTTATATGTGGCGACATATAGCAAACAAACATTTTTTCGTACTTCCGTGAATGTCGAAATTTTTGATATTATAACCGGTGGTTTTTGGGGAATTGTGATTTTTCGATATTACCAATTAGATTATAGCTTTTTGATGATTTGGATATTAATTGGACTATTCATTTTCATAATTGGATTTTTGTCAGGTGCAGCAATTAATGAAAATTATGGTATTCGATTAAAAAAAAGCGGTCGTTGGATGAAATGGTCAGAAATATCCGAAATATATATCAACCCTGTATTTTTTGGATTTCAAACTAAAAACGGTCGATTATATCCAGTTTTAGCAAATAAAGTTAATAAAACAGCATTTGAAAATCTTAAAAAAGGAGTAATAAAAGTAGCTCAAAATCAAGGAATTAAAATACACGCAATTCCAACAAAAGGAAATTTGATTTTGGGTGAAGCACAGTTTGAAGAAGATGGAGATGCTTTAGATGATTTTATCGCAAAGATTAAAGATTTTGTATTGATTGAACCTAAAGGCTTATTATTTTCAGAGCAAAATGAACTGATTGCTTGGGCAAAAATTTTTAATATTGACAAACAAGAACATTCAATTACAATTGAATATAATCCTAAAAATCCAAAACAAAAAAAATTATATCAAGATGATTTTAATACAAAAGATTGGGAAAAAATGATGGAATTATTTTGATGTTTTTAATAAGTAGGTTGACATATTTATTACGAAAGACCTAACAGATTTCAAAAATCTGTCAGGTCTGATAATCCATAAGTTATAATATTTTCAACAAATTTAGTTAGATTTACTTTTCCATAAAACACTGATAATAAATCAATTGTCAATTGTCATTTTTCAATTCTATCCAATCACTTTCCAGATTCTCTTCCAAAGTCGATTTCAAATAAAGATAACCATTACGATTCGCAATCATAAAATTAAAATTAGATAATCGAAAATCAGCGATACTTTGAATAAATCTTTCTGCATCAGGAGCAAGAAATAATTGTGGCGTTGTCCATTCATTATCTACTTTTTTAGTAATCCAAAACTCCGAATACTGAACATATCCATCTTTTCTATAATCTCTAATATAAACAATCGTCTTTCCATCAGGCGAAATTGCACTATTCCAGTTTCCAATACAAATATCATTTGGTGGCAAAACATCTTCTTTTTCCCAATTTCCTTTTTTGTCTTTCGACAAAATATAAAACCCACAATCGTACATTAACAAATCACCATTTGCAGAAACAGATTGTCGAGCAGTAAAAGCGGTACTATCTTTAATCACTTTATAAGTCCAATTTTTTCCATCAGCCGTTGCTTCGATTAAATCGTATTGTTGAGGAAATTTATTCGCTTCGTGTCGAACATACAACAAACTACTATCAGGCAACAATTCACAATTCGATAACCAATAACAAGGCGTAAGCGTACTTTCTACCATTCGATAAGAAAATGGATTGCCATCACGACGCATTTCCAAAATCAATCGTTGACCAGGTTGACAAGAATTTTTAGAAGGTCGAGAAAAATCTTGCGTTGCAATAATCCGAGAACCATCATAATTTATATCCAAATCCAACCATGATTTTGCAACATTCAATTTAGTAACGTTGATGATTTCCTCATCAACAAATTCAGCATGATACATTTCCCAGTTCTGAGTCCAAACCAAATATTTACCATTTCCACTAATTTTTATATTTAATAATCGGCTTCCGCCAATATTATATTTAGTAACAATTTTTTGAGTTGTTGCATCTATCATCACGACATCAGAAGCACTAATACCAGCGATATATTGTCCATCATCCGTAACATCTATTTTCTCAAAGTAAAAGCGGTCGTGAAAATCTGCTTGAAACGTAAATAAACCAAAAAGTAAAATGATGATTCTCATAGCGTTTTTTGTTACTAATTATTAGATAATCTGCTTTGGAATCTGCGTGAGCAATTTTTGTTATCATTAAAGCATTTCAACAAGTTGAAATATTATACGCACGCAGATTATCACAGATTTTCGCAAATAATTTTATTGACAAGTCAATAAAACTACAATTTACAACAAAGTATTTTATATAAAATCTGCGTTGGAATCTGCGATAATCTGCGTGAACAATTTTTGATGCGTTTGCCCATCAGAATGATTCTAATTATCATTAAAGTATTTCAACAAATTGAAATATTATACGCACGCAGATTACCACAGATTTTCGCAAATAATTTTATTGACAAGTCAATAAAACTACAATTTACAACAAAGTATTTTATATAAAATCTGCGTTGGAATCTGCGATAATCTGCGTGAACAATTTTGATGCGTTTGCCCTTTGAATGATTAATTCAAACTTATTAAATACACAATTTTTTATAAAATAAAAATGGTGTTCCTCTTAGGTTTTCACTAAAAAAGCGAAAACGTTCTAAAATATATATTGAAGAACTCTGAAAGAGTTTAATTTGAGTAGCCATAAGTTTTTGGACAAAAAAAAAACGCCAAAACAAAGTTAAAACTTCATTTTGACGTTGATTTATATGTAATTTTTAAACTTTAAGCTTTCTTTTTCTTTGCTGCTTTTTTATCATCCGCAGGTTGTTTCACAACATCAGGGCCTAAAATTTCTACCTTGATTTTTTGTTCTATTTCAAAAGCCACTTCTGGGTTATCTTCCAAAAACTGTTTTGCACTTTCACGACCTTGAGCGATTTTTGCATTATCATAACTGTACCAAGAACCGCTTTTTCCGATAATATCATATTCGACACCCAAATCAACGATTTCACCACTTTTTGAAATACCATTTCCATAAACAATATCAAACAAAGCGATACGGAAAGGTGGAGCTAATTTATTCTTCGCTATTTTCACCTTAACATGATTACCGATAACATTTCCTTGTTTGTCCTTAATCGCAGAACCCGTCTTACGAATATCCAAACGAATAGAAGCATAAAATTTCAAGGCATTACCACCGGTTGTTGTTTCAGGATTTCCGAACATCACACCAATTTTTTCACGTAATTGGTTAATGAAGATACAAGAACAATTCGTACGACCAATCGCACCTGTTAATTTACGCATTGCTTGCGACATCAATCGAGCTTGTAAACCCATTTTTGAATCTCCCATTTCGCCTTCAATCTCACTACGAGGTACTAAAGCCGCAACAGAATCTATTACAATAATATCAATTGCTCCCGAACGAATTAGGTTTTCGGCAATCTCCAATGCTTGCTCACCATAATCCGGTTGTGCAATCAAAAGATTATCAACATCAACACCTAAATGCTCAGCATAATAACGGTCAAAAGCGTGTTCAGCATCAATAAAAGCCGCAATTCCACCTTGCTTCTGGCATTCTGCAATAGCATGAATAGCAAGAGTTGTTTTACCAGATGATTCAGGGCCATAAATCTCAATAATACGTCCTTTTGGAAGTCCATTGATTCCCAAAGCAATATCTAAACCCAAAGAACCAGTCGGAATAACATCTATCTCAACAGATTGCTTATCACCAAGTTTCATCACAGTTCCTTTACCATAAGTTTTATCCAAACGGTCAAGAGTAGATTGTAAGGCTTTCAATTTTGAATCACGTTCGTTTGCCATAATTTTATTTTTTATCTAAATATTAGCGTTTTTAAACAATTTGTTTATTACAATACAAATATAACTATTTTGAGTAAAAAAGTCAAACTTATCACTAAAAAAATTATAAATATGTTTTAAATATTGTCTCAAATACTTCTATTTATATCAACAATACTATGTAATACACAACAAATATAAAACAAAAAGTTTAAAAAATAAATCATTTTGGTTGATTACTTAAAACTTACTTGCAACTAATTCCTTAGTTTTTATTAAAAATAATTTATAATTATTCTATCCGAAAAAAAATGTTCAAACAATATTTGAAAATCTAATGCGTTTTTGTTATGAATTTGAAATAGTAGACAACGAATCTACCATTAAAACGTTTATATTATATTGCATTACCTCACCATTAATTATTATTAAAATGAATATTAACTTTACGGAAGACTTACTTGTAAAGTATAGTTATGGTGAAGTTTCTATTGCGGAAAAACACCTAATCGAGGAGAGTTTGGACAACAATTGGGAACTTCATGAACTTTACGAGGCGATGACGAGAAGTCGTCGAGAGTTGCCTAAAGTCCAGTTTTCGCCAAAGAAAAGTGTTATTGAAAACATTTTGAAATACAGTAGCGAACAAACTGCTTTAGAGCCACATTTTTAATTTTTAGCGTTTAAACCAATCGTAATACTGTTCAAAGCATAATTCACGAAAAGTTTAAAATTAATGTTTGAAGTACGACTTAGTACAATTCAAAATTGTAAATCAAAACGCCTTGAAACCTCACATTTCAGGGCGTTTTTTGTTATCGTATTCCAAAGCTGAATCTTCAAAATACGCCAAAATTCCGCCTTCCAAATTCCATAAGTTTTCAAAGCCAGCTTCTTCTAATAATTCAATCGCCTTCTGACTTCGTTTTCCCGATTGACAATGAATCACCACTTGTTTATCCTTCGATATTTTATCTTGGTTCTCTAAAATTGTTCCTAAAGGAATCAATTCTCCACCAATGTTTCCAAGGTCATATTCCTTTTGTTCTCGTACATCAATCAACTGAAAATCAACTTTTTCTGCTATCATTTTTTTAACGGCTTTCGCCGAAATAGTAGAAACCATCCTTGTACAAATTACGTCCAAAGACTTCGGTAAGTGAGTAATATTTACATTTGGGTTTTTCTTAATTTTTAAAGTTTGTGCAAATAAGTCCGAAGCATCAAAAACGTATAATTGATTCACCAGCGGTTCACCAATTCCAGTAATCACCTTAATCACTTCATTCGCCTGCATCGAACCAATAATCCCAGGCAAAACGCCCAAAACGCCACCTTCCGCACAATTTGGAATCAAACCAGCTTCTGGCGGTTCAGGATACAAATCTCGATAATTCGTACTTCGGTTTCCATCTTTTTGCAAATAATTAAACACCGCAACTTGACCTTCAAATCGAAAAACAGAGCCAAAAACACTAATTTTGTTCAACAAAACACAAGCATCATTTATCAAATATCGAGTATCAAAATTATCCGTTCCATCAGCGATAATATCGAAATTTTCAAAAATTCGTTCAATATTTTCATTCGTCAATTTCTCTTGAAAAGTTGTGATATTAATATGTGGATTCAAAGCCAACAATTTCCGCTTCGCCACTTCTACTTTCGCCAAACCAACATCATCCACCGAATACAAAATCTGTCGCTGCAAATTACTTTCATCAACGACATCAAAATCCACAATTCCAATATTTCCAACACCAGCAGCGACCAAATACTGCAACACAGGACAACCCAAACCACCAGCACCAACCACCAAAACTCGTGCGGATTTTAGCTTCAACTGACCTTCCATTCCAAAATTCGGCAAAATCAAATGTCGATGATAACGACTTTTTTCAGAGTTGTTTAATTTATTCATAATAATTCATGTTTCGCTGATATTAAGTTTAAAAATGAAAATATTACGTTTTGCCTTGCAAAACAATCATCTCACGCAGATTCACGCAGATTCACGCAGATTCACGCAGATTTTTCATGAACAAAAATCAATTTTTTTTTTTACCAATTCTTAGAAAATCTGCGTAAAAAAAGCATTTTGCGAAGCAAAATTTAACAATTGTAATTTTTATTTTACGTTTCAGCGAAACGTGAATAATAATCAAAATTAAAAAGAATCTACGAAAAAATCTGTGCTAATTTGCGTGAGAAAAAACAAAAAAATCCCTTCACGAATCATTCGTAAAGGGACATTTATTAGATGCTAAGTATTGCTATTTCTGTCAACCGTCTACCATCATTTTTTCACAGAAAAAATCGTTTGCAACTGCTCAATCAACTGACCGCCACCAGACAACGAAATATCATTAATCTTATCAGCGATTTTTTCGATATATTCCATTTCTTTCAAACGGAACAACATCTCGTTGTTTTCCATCAATTTCGCTGTATTCAACAAACTTCTCGTTGAAGCCGTTTCTTCCCGACGCATAATTGTATTCGCTTGAGCTGTTTTTTCAGCAATCAAAACCTTGTTCATAATGCTTTTCACTTCACCAGTCAAAATCACATCTCTAATACCACAAGTGATTAATTTTACACCCATTTCGTCCGCTTTTTCGGTAGCGACTTCCATCACAAATAGTTTAATATCATGCTTTTTTTCCAACAATTCATCTAAAGTCATCGTACCAATGTACGCCCGAATCGCCATTTGCATCAACAAATAGATTTGTCTATAAACGTCTTTTGTTTCCAACAAAGCCTTTTCAATATCTACGATTTGGTATTGTAAATCAAAGTTAATTCTGATTCCCGCCTTATCTTTTGTCAACAACTCTTGACCCGAAACTTCCATATTTTGCTTACGCAAATCCGTTCTTAAAACGTTGATATTTTTTTCATTTCTCCAGAAATAATGCATTCCAGCATCCAATTTTCTGACAAACTCACCATCAACGATTAACAAACCTTTTTCGTAAGATTGCACCGCAAATTGATACATCAAGTGTTTTAACTCATTGTAACGCAACAATGATTTATCGAAATCTTCACCGATTTCATAATTTGTCGTATCGACTATTTCAAATGTATAATCAATGACAGATTTCCAAAAAGCGTGTTGACCAGCGTACAAAACTTTTAAGAATGTTCCATTTTTGAAAACCATACAAAACTCATTATCCTTCACTTCAACAACCGTCAACGCATCAGACAAGATTTCATCTTCCAACAACACATTCAACTCCAACTTCGTGTCAAATTCACCGATTTTATCCAAAATCCGAACTCGTTCACCAAAACCTAACCAGTAGTTTCCCTCACTCAATGCACGAACAAACGTACCTTCTTTGAACACCAAACCAATCTTGTTTCTATAAATTCTTACAAATTTCATGAGTTTAAGTTTGTGATTATAACCATGTAAATCATTACAAAATCATAATCGGTATATAATATCGTTTTTGTTTTTCAAATTAGTAGGAAGTATTACAACTAAGCATCACGGAATATTGATTAAGTAATCATCCATTATTCAAGTTTAGTAGTCGATGATTCTGTTAGTTATTGATTTCTATTGTCTGCCTTTCGCTTGTCCCGAACTCTCGGTGGGCAAATAATCGTCCTCTATTCTATTCAGAATCATTCTTAAAACCAAAGTTCAACAACGTCCGAAAACGGTATCCTCAATATTTCAAAGTCATCCAAAGTCTGTTCAGATTAATGTCAATATGAACAGTAATACTTCCTGTTTTTTTAGTTTTTAACAACTAAGATTAACAACTTGGAAGGTTGTTTTAATTAATACAAATAGAACCCAAATCTATAGTATAAAAAATCCAATGCTCTAAACCAACTGAGCTACTTCAGCGTATGAAGAAGGGAGTCGAACCCTTGACCTTTGGTCTCGCAATCGAACTAAACCATGCAGCATATTACGTGCGAAACGCAGTAATACTATGGTGTTATACAGAAACACGCATCAAGTCATGTTTAGCAAGAAATTGCCTCTTTTGTGCGACTTGCACATATCTTTGAATTATGTTTTCTTCAAAACATAATATCGTTTTCATCATTACAGATTCTCTAACTCAACGTTTTTCAAAATAATTCCAAAACGAGAAAAATTTATAAAAAAAGGAATGTTATTTTGGCGTTTTGATTTTTTATAAAAAAGAAAAATCATCAGGTAATTTTTTGTTTAAAAACAATGTTTTATATAACCTCTCAAAAATTAGAAAGATTCACTTAAAAACTCACCACAAAACTTTAAGAGAACCGTTTTTTTAGTAAAATCTTATATTGTTGATTTGTTTGCCCATCTTATGACAAAATATCAAACAACCATTTTTTCATCAGAAAAAGTTTGCATCAATATAAAATTCCTTATTTTTGATGAAAATAGATAATTATGGAAGATTGGAGTAAATATATTTTTGACCCAAAAAAACCAAAAGATTTTAAGGCTTATAAGTTATTAAAAAAAATACTGAAAGACGGCAACGCTATGTTGGTGACAGATATGTATTATTTTAATGAGTTGTTTAAAGAGGAGATTTGGACAAAAGATGTGGTTGAGGAACTTTGGGATAATATGCCTGATAATTTTAATGAACTTTCAAGTAATGAAAAGGGAAGAGTTTATTGTGACAATTATTCGCCACGTGATTATGCTGATAGATTAGAGAGTAAAATAGAAAACATATCTGGAAGTAATTTCTATCAATGTTTTTCTAACTTCTTTAAAGAGTTTAAAAATTTTGACAAATCTCGAAAAACTACTTCTAATAAATATCATCTTCTTGGCGATAAAAAATTAAGTTCAAATAGTGTATTAAATTTTAGTGATTTTATTCGAACTAAAGAATTTTCTGAAACTTCAATTTATTCCGAATCAGGCTGTTGTTTTATCATAAAAGAAATTTTAATTACAAAAAAAAATAGATGGAGGGAATATGAAGAAAATTTTGTTCCTTTTGATTTCTTTAATGTACTAAAATTATCAAGGACTTCTGTTTTCTTTACAATAGAAAGTATTATTGAACAACAGGATTATCATAAATTCCTTAACCTTCATCCAATAATACTAAAACAAGAATCCGACATACACGCACTCTTAGACTTCATTATCCGAGACATCAAAAACGAAACACGAGAAAAACCAACACACAAACCCGAAACTTATCTACAAGAAATCACCATCAAAAACTACTTTTCATTAGAAAATGTAGCCATGAAAAACTTAGGCGATAAAAAAGAAATTTATCTCATGGGTGAAAATGGCGATGGGAAAACGATATTGTTACAAGCGATTGCCTTGGCGTTGCGAGGAAATAAAAATATTGGTGCAGTCATAGATATTGTCAAACAAAATCCGCACAAAAGTTTTTCTTTGAATGCCATCACAAATGATAAGGAAAAGTATAATTATCAAATCAATCCAAAAAATCAGAAAAAAGCATTTGAACCGCTTTTAGCGTATGGAATTGAGCGTTTTCGGAATGATTCTGACAAAAAAGATGAAGTTGGATATTTGTCTTTATTCAATAAAGAAACTTATTTAGAAAATCCTGAAAAATGGTTGCAACATTTAGATTATAAAGAAACAAAAGGCGATTTATCAGAAATAAGTTTAGAACAAGCGAAAGAGATTTTAACAGATATTATTGGTAAAGAAGACATCAAAATAACGGTTACGCCTGATAAAGTAACGTTTACTGAAAAAGGAACAGTTTTACAGTTTGACCAACTTTCTGATGGTTATCAATCGGTGATTATTTGGGTTTGTGATTTGATTGCTCGGTTGTCGGTTTTGCAACCGAATGTTTCGAGTACGCATGATTATTCTGGTATTGTGATTGTTGATGAAATCGGTGCGTATTTGCATCCAAAATGGGCGTATTCGATTGTGAAAAAGTTACGAGAATGGTTTCCGTATTTGCAATTTATCTTTACGACACACAATCCAATTATCATTTTAGGTGCTTCGGAAGATGCTGCGTTTTATAAAGTTTATAAGGAAAATGGCAAAACAAAAGTGTCTGAACCTGTCGAAGATATTTCGGATTTGATGTTGAATAGTTTGGTGACTTCGCCTTTGTTTAATTTGCCTTCTGCTCGACCGAAAAGTTTTGATGAACAAAATGATTTGAGTAGCGATGATTATGTTTATCGTCGGATTCATCAGGCGATTCAGCAAAAGTTGCAAACGATGCCTGATTTAGTCGATGAAGATGTGATTAAAATGATAGAAGCTGAATTAGAAAAAATATAGAAAACCCATTTTTAAATGATTGCGATTAAGAAAGATTTTGAAGCGATTCCTCCAATTATTCGTCATAAAGCTCGACGTGATGCTTTTGAGAAAAACAAAACAGCAGGAAAATATTGCTCTTCCGACAACTTGTATAAACCCAAGAAAATCAAAGTTGCCTTAGATGCAATTTATCACCGAAAATGTGCGTATTGCGAAAAAAGTCTAAAAGATGCTGACCGACACGTTGAACATTATCGTCCGAAAGTTCCGTATTTTTGGTTGGCGTTTAGTTGGGATAATTTATTGATTGCGTGTAAGAAATGTAATGAATTGAAAAATAATAAATTCACTGAATATCTCGAAGGAACGCAATTAGTTTATAATAATGAAACGCTTGAAACGGCTCAATCACAGATTGAAAATTACAATAAAATAGAACAACCGTTAATCATAAATCCCGAACAAGAAACGAAAGCAAGTTTGAAAAAGCATTTTACGTTTGACTTAAAAACGGCTGAAATTATTCCTAAATCTATTCAAATGGAAACTACGAAAAATGTTTGTCAATTGAATAGAGAAGAATTAATAGAATTACGTGAGCCGATAATGACCGATTTGAAAAATGCTTTATTAAGACGAAGATTTAAGGCAAAAACTAAATTAGAATTGGCGAAAGCTGCGATTGATGTTATTGCTGATTTTAAACAGAAAACAAATAATGTAGAAATACCTTTTGTCGCTTGGCGAAAGTTTGTTTTAAAAAATTGGAGAGAACTAATTTAATACACAAAAACGGCATTCCAAATTAATGAAATGCCGTTTCATATTTTTAATAATTATCAATTATCCATTGTCAATTTTTCATTCAATTATCTCGACAAAAACATCGAACGATTTCTCGAAATTTCTCTAAAGAACGGATCATTCAAGTCTTTAATAAATCGAATGGCTTCACCTGTTGAACGCATTTCTGGTCCTAAGTTCTTATCGACATTCGGGAACTTATTGAAACTAAAAACAGGAACTTTGATAGCGTAACCATCCATTTTGTTTTCCATTTTGAAGTCTTTCAACTTGTTCACACCTAACATTACTTTAGTTGCATAATTCAAATATGGAATTTGATATGCTTTCGCAATAAACGGTGTTGTACGTGATGCACGAGGATTCGCTTCGATAACATAAACGTTGTCATTCTTAATCGCAAATTGAATATTAATCAAACCACGAACTCCCATGCGTAAAGCAATACGTTTGGTGTATTCGACCATTTCATCAATCACTTTTTGCGACAAACTATATGGTGGTAACAATGCCGAACTATCGCCAGAGTGAATTCCTGCTGGTTCAACGTGTTCCATGATTCCCATAATATGTACATCTTCGCCATCACAAATCGCATCAATTTCCGCTTCACTTGCACGTTCTAAGAATTGATCCACTAAGATTTTGTTATCTGGAATATGCTTCAAGATACTCAAAACTTGTGTTTCTAATTCATCATCGTTGATAACGATTTTCATACGTTGTCCACCCAAAACATAAGAAGGACGAACTAAAACAGGATAACCAACTTCACGAGCGATTTCCAATGCTTCATCTGCATTTTCGGCAGCTCCATATTTTGGATAAGGAATATTCATTTCCTTCAACAAATCAGAGAAACGACCTCTATCTTCTGCCAAATCCAGCGCTTCATAAGATGTTCCAATGATTTTGATACCTTCTTCGGTTAGCTTCTCTGCCAACTTCAAAGCAGTTTGTCCACCAAGTTGAACGATAACGCCTTCAGGTTTTTCTAACTCAATAATTTCCTTCAAGTGTTCCCAATAAATCGGCTCAAAGTATAATTTATCTGCTGTATCGAAGTCAGTAGAAACAGTTTCAGGATTACAGTTAATCATAATAGATTCGTAACCAGCTTCCTTAATCGCTAACAAACCGTGAACACAACAGTAATCAAATTCGATTCCTTGACCAATACGATTTGGACCAGAACCTAAAACGATAATTTTCTTTTTATCTGATGGAATTGATTCATTTTCAGAATCAAAAGTTGAGTAGAAATAAGGCGTTTGAGCTTCAAATTCTGCCGCACAAGTATCGACCATTTTATAAGTACGTTTGATACCTAATTCCGTTCTACGGTCATAAACTTCGTCTTCTTTTATTTTTAATAACCAAGCAATTTGTCCATCAGAATAACCAACTTCCTTCATTTCTCGCAACAAGTCTTCTGGCACATTTTCTAAGAAGCGATATTGCATCAATGTTTGTTCGTATTTTACCAAACGCTTGATTTGCTTGATATACCAAGGATCAATTTTGGTTAATTTCTGAACGGTACGAGTCGGAACACCTAAACGCATGGCATCTTTTAGACGATAAATTCTATCATCACGAGCGTGTTCTACACGTTCCAAAATATCAGCGGTTTTGTACCATTCTTTCATATCTGCACCTAAGCCCATTCTGCCATTCTCTTGTGACTGACAAGCTTTTTGAAGTGCTTCTAAGAAGTTGCGACCGATTCCCATTACTTCACCAACCGACTTCATTTGTAAACCTAAACGATGATCTGCACCATGGAATTTTTCAAAATTCCAACGAGGCATTTTTACGATAACGTAATCCAATGTCGGTTCAAAATAAGCCGAAGTTGTTTTAGTAATTTGGTTTTTCAATTCATCTAAAGTATAGCCGATAGCTAACTTAGCTGCAATTTTTGCAATTGGATAGCCCGTAGCTTTACTTGCTAAAGCAGATGAACGAGAAACACGAGGATTGATTTCAATTGGAATCAATTCTTCTGTTTCAGGATTTTGAGCGAATTGAACATTACAACCTCCAGCAAATTGTCCTAAATTACGCATCATCAAAATCGCATCGTTACGCATTTGTTGATAACAAGTATCCGAAAGCGTCATTGCAGGAGCAACAGTAATCGAGTCACCAGTATGGATTCCCATCGGATCCAAGTTCTCTACTGTACAAATAATGACAACGTTGTCGTTGTCATCTCGCAATAATTCTAACTCAAATTCTTTCCAACCTAAAACTGCCTTTTCTACCAAAACTTCGTGAGTAGGAGATGCATTCAAAGCACGACGCAGTGCAACATCGAATTCATCAGCGGTATGAACAAATCCACCGCCATAACCACCTAAAGTATAAGATGGTCGAAGCACTAATGGAAAACCAATTTTTTGAGCGGCTTCTTTTCCTTCAAGGAAAGAATTCGCAATAAAAGAAGGTGCAACGTCCATTCCTAACGTTTTTACAAACTTCTTAAACTCATCCCGATTTTCTGTTAATTCAATCGCATCTAAATCTACACCGACTAACTTAACGTTGTACTTTTCCCAAACACCTTGTTCTCCAGCTTCCATAGCCAGATTCAAAGCCGTTTGTCCACCCATTGTAGGTAGTACAGCATCGAAATGTCGTTCTTCTAAGACTTGGATAATGCTTTCGACAGTAAGTGGAAGTAAATAAACATGGTCGGCAGTGACTGGATCAGTCATTATTGTTGCAGGATTAGAATTGATTAATGAAACCTCAATTCCTTCTTCTCTAAGCGACCGAGACGCTTGTGAACCTGAATAATCAAACTCACACGCTTGTCCAATGATGATTGGACCACTACCGATTATTAAAATCGATTTGATAGAAGTATCTTTTGGCATTTTGAACCGTTTTTTTTAACTAAGATTTACTGTAAAATCCTTTGGTTGTGTCCAAATTGCGGGCAAAGATAAGCGATGAAGTTTGAAAATGATAGGATTACTATTATTTTTTAATTCTTTATATTAATTCAACTATATTTTGATGATTTGTTTAATTTTATTTCTGACCATGTAATATTACTTCATTGTTACTTAAGTGAAAATGTCAGAGATTTTCACTTATAAAACCTCCAACGTTTTCAATTCTTAACCTAATGAGGAAGTTTAGGACGTAATAGTCCATAAACAAAAGTACCAACAATCGAACTAAGAATAACAACCAAAATAGCTTCTATTCCATGTCCTAATAAAGTGTACATTGGCCCAGGACAAGCACCTGTCAATGCCCAACCTAAACTAAAAATAATTCCACCAAAAAGATAACGAGGAATACTTTTGTTCTTAGGATTTAATTTGATTTTTTCGCCTTCAATGGTTTGCAATTGATTTCTTTTTATCCAAGTTGTGATTAATAAACCCGAGAAAACGGCTGTTCCAATAATTCCATACATATGAAAACTATCAAACAAAAACATTTCTTGAATACGATACCATGAAATCGCTTCTGATTTGGTCATAACAATACCAAAAAGAACGCCTACGGATAAGAATTTTAAATATTTCATTAGGTAATAATTTTAATTTTCAGGTTTTGATAATAGTGTATTAAATTACAATATGTTGTAAATCAACGGTAATAATAAATGTGTCATTAATAAGCCTCCAATAAAAAATCCAATGACCGCAATCAATGACGGTAATTGAAGATTAGACAATCCGCTGATTGCGTGACCTGAGGTACAACCTCCTGCCCATCTTGCTCCAAAACCAATAAAGAAACCACCAAGTATAAGTGTAACAAAACCAAGTGGTGAAAATAAATTTTCTAAACTAAAGATTTCCATTGGTACAAGTCCACCAACTTCTGGGTTATCTTGAGGTAGCGATATTCCGAGTTCTGTTAAGTGACTTTCAGTTTTTTCTCCAACTTGAATTGGAGTAGGACTTGCCAAAAAGGTAGAAGCTAACCAACCTCCCAATATTGCACCGATAACAAAGACAAGATTCCACAATTGATTTTTCCAGTCAAACTTAAAAAATTCACATTTATCACCAGCTCCTGAAACCGAACAGATAGTACGCAACGTTGAAGAAACACCAAACTCTCCACCAAAATAAAGTAGTAAAAACATAACGAGTGCCAAACCAAGACCGGAAATCGACCAATGCCATGATTGACTTAAAAATTCAATTATCATAATTATAATTAGGCTGTACTGTTAAAATTTTTGAGTCGCAAAGATAAAATGGCTCTATTTTTCAAATCGTGACGAATATCACAATCTTGGATTGAACAAAATTAGAATTCTTAAAAGAATTAGTTTACAGTATTCTTTTATGATAAAAAACGTTAAGTAGGTTGAGATATTTATCACGAAAGACCTGTCAGCTCTGATAATCAGTAAATTATGATATTTATAAATTCTGTTAATTCTGTCGAAGTACTTATAAATTAAGATTTTTAATTCTTATCATTAATGACTTTTTATTTAGACAAAAGTTAAAATATTAAAATTTGACGAAACCAACATCATATAAATCTCAAATCAACTATATTCCAAACAAGGAATTACGAGTAGATTTTCGTAAAAAGAAGTGGCGAAATATACAATTGATTACTCTTTTAGGAGGAGTATTGTCCGTAACGGTCTCTTTAATATCTATATTTTTAAAGATTAATTTGAATGGTATAGAGGCTATATTATTCTTTGTTGGAGTTATAAATTTTATTATTTCTATGAATATGACAATCCAAAAAGGGATGTTAATTCGAGATGGAAATATTGAATTTTTAGAATATGGCTACAATGATGTTTTAACTAAAAAATATATCAAATACAGTCCATTTTTTGATTTCAAAATCAAGATGTTGTCAAAAGGTGTAAAAGTCACTTTTTTGAATACAACATTTAAGTTGGATTCTGAAAGAGACTTACCAATTTTGACAGATACGATTTCAGAATTGTTGTGTTTAGAGTTTTATGAAAATTATCAATTAACGGATAAAACGGAGATTTTAACATATCGTGGAAATAGAGTTGTTCAGCCTATTTTTCCTTCTTTTTTAAATTTACAACGAACTCGACAACAAACGAAATGTATAGATATTATAGGTGGAAAACACTTGGTTACAGTAGATAATTTTTCAACGCCTTCTAATAAATTATGGATTGGCAAATATTCCAAAAAAGTTTTCACAAAAGATATAAAGCGAATTACGATTTGTTTTCAACCAATTTTATGGGGATTGCGGAGTTTTATTTGGTTGCGTTTAGAAAAAGACTATCAACCTTCAAAACTAAAAATCATGGCTTTTGCTCAACGATTATTTAATCAATATTTTGCGATTACAAGTTTGCGAAAGCGAAAAGATGAGCTAACGAATATTCGTGATACTCAAGAGATTTATAGTCATTTGATATTGTTGGATAGTTTGAAACATGTAGAAATTGTAAAGAAGTAAAGAGTGTTCAGTAAAGTGATATGATTGACAATCAATATTTTATATCGAAATACTTACATTAATCTACTTGTTATTTTTAAAGAAAAAATTATAAACTTTCAATAAAAAAGGAAGGCATTTTGAATGCCTTCCTCTTATCAATAAGTTATTATTATTAAATGAAATTTATACTATTTTAAACTAAACGCTTCCGCAATCTTGCCACAGGAATATTCAGTTGTTCTCTATATTTGGCAACTGTACGACGAGCTATATTATACCCTTTTTCTTGCAACGCATTTTTGAGTTTTTCGTCAGAAAGTGGTTTGCGTTTATTTTCTGTTTCAATCAATTCTGTTAAAATCTTCTTTACCTCAAGCGTCGAAACTTCTTCACCAGAAGACGTTTGTAATGATTCCGAAAAGAAATCTTTTAATCGTTTTGTACCAAATTCTGTTTGAACATATTTACTATTCGCAACCCTCGAAACCGTTGATATATCCAATCCTGTAACGTCTGCAATATCTTTCAAAATCATTGGTCGCAATGTCTTTTGATCGCCAGTCAAAAAGTAATCTTCTTGAAACTGCATAATCGTATACATTGTTCGAAGCATTGTTTGTTGACGTTGACGAATCGCATCAATAAACCATTTTGCAGAGTCAATTTTTTGCTTAATAAACATTACCGCTTCACGATCTTTTTTAGAAGAGCGTTTGCCTCGTGTTTTGGTTACTTTATACGATTTCAACATATCTTTATATTGATCGTTGATACGTAAATCCGGTGCATTTCGAGAGTTTAATGTCAAGTCTAATTCACCATCACGATTCTGAATAATAAAATCTGGAACAATATAATATGTCATTCTATCTGTTCCAGTCGAATAACCGCTTGCAGGTTTTGGGTTTAATTTAATGATTTCTCTAATGACATCTTTCAAATCTTCCTCATCTACGCCCAAATGACGTTTGAGTTTATCGTAATGCTTTTTAGCAAATTCGTCAAAATATCGGTCAATCGCTTTGACGGCTAATTTAAGTATTTGTTCCTCTTCAAAGTTATTCTTTTGTTCGTCCAGTTTTCGGTGCAATTGAATAGATAAAGACTCTTGCAAATCTCTGGCACAAATACCAGCTGGTTCAAACTGCTGAACAACTTTTATCATTGCTTTGACTTGATTTTCAGTTGACATAATATTGCGTGAAAACGCCAAATCATCAACTAAAGCAATCGGTTCACGACGCAAATAACCATCATCATCAATACTTCCGATAACTTGTTTTGCAATGATTTCTTCGTGTTCATTTAAATTCAGTAACCCTAATTGTTCCTCTAAGTATTCGTGGAAACTATGTTGTACCGCAATCGGAATCGTTTTTTCCTCATCGTCAGCAGAATAATTATTAGAATTTAATTTATAATTAGCAACATCATCTTCAATATAATCTTGAATATAGTCATCTAATTCGACTTCGTCATCTTTAGGTGCTTCATATTCTTCATATTCTGTATTATCATAAGTCTCTTCATTAGTCTCCGTAGTTTCAGACTTTTCTGTTGCTTCCTTTTCTGTTTTTTCGCCTTGTTCCTCTTTTTTATCACCATAAAATTCTTCATAGAATTCATCCTCCGAATGCTCAACTTCTTCTTCAAAATCTTCACCTTCATCCAAGGCAGGATTTGCTTCTAATTCTTCCTTAATACGTTGTTCCAAAGTTGCGGTAGGAATCTGCAACAGTTTCATGAGTTGAATCTGTTGAGGAGACAATTTTTGCAGCTGCTTTTGACTAAGATTTTGATTTAAACCCGCCATAATTATATTTGGTGTTTCTTAGTTGTTGAGTTTTAAATAATATGGTAAAAAATATTTTGTAGTTTTAGTTTCATACGCAATATAGTATGTTTTTTGTTGGGAAAAAAGTCTATTTAACAAAAAATATACCGAAATCGTAAAATTTATTTTTTACATACAAATTTTTTATTATACATTTTGCTATAATACAGTGTACGACAAAACTTCAAGAGTTTGATTAATAATTAGTTAAACATTCGTAATATGACTATATGTAATATTTGAAGTAAACGGTTATTGATTAAAATTTTGTAACACTAAAACAACTTTTAGATTATTCCGTACATTTGATTATTAATGTGACAGGTAAATAATTACACTTTTAAATTTTTTGTTGTTAATATAATGTAATTTTTTGTTGAATCAATCCAATTATCATAACCATGAAAGGAAGAGAATTTGGTTTTTCAAGATTGTTATTGCTTATAGGAAGTCTATTGGGTATTTGGGCATTTTTTCGTCCTTTTTATCAAATTGATGCTTTACTTATTCGCCCAAGTGCTTATGATATTATCATGCAAAGTATTGAATATTCCGAAACACAAAAAACTTTCGGATTTTTAAATGATTTGGTGATACAAGAATTAATAAGCAATCCAACATTCTATATTCCTATAGCGATTATGTTGGTTATTCCTATTATTTTTGGAATTGTAGCAATTGAGTTATTGTTTCGCTCAATTTTCTTACGATTTGATGTCACGCATCGGGTTTGGATATTTTTAATCCTATCTTTTATTGGAATTATAACAGGTTATTGGCTTGGACAACAACAAAATATTTTTGAATTTTACTTTTTTGAAAGTATTCGTACAGGTTATTGGCAATCTTTAACTATGGTTCTATTGAGCTTGTTAGCCAAGTATGTAGATTAAATTGGTTCTTCTACAACTGGTGGCAATGAAAACGTAAATGTTGTTCCTTCGCCAACTTTTGAAGCAACCGTGATATTTCCACCATATTTTTTAATCACTTTTTGGACTAAAGTCAACCCGACACCAGTACTTTCAGCAGAATCTTTATTTTTCTCTAAAGTTTGGAATATCTTAAATACTCGGTCAAAGTCTTCTTCAGGAATACCTTTTCCATTATCTGCAATACTAAAATAGTGCAAGTTATCCTCTTCATTCGTTTTACACGAAATCGACACTTTTCCGACAGGTTTATTATTATATTTTATTGCATTACTAATGATATTCTGAAAAACTTGATGAATTTTAGTTCTATCTGCATAAATCGGCGGCAACTCACCTAAAATTTGAATTTCGAAATTTTCGGAAGGCAATAAAGTATTGATTACATCATCCACCAATTCATTCAATTCCAAGACTTCCTTCTCTTCTTTTCCTCGACCGATTCTGGAATATCTCAAAATTCCTTCAAGTAATTGATACATTCTTGTCACTCGATTTTTCAACAAACTCAACTGTTCCTGACCATCTTCATCAAAGGATTCTTCATAATCTTCAATAATCCAATCTGTCAAAGAAGAAATAGCTCGAAGCGGTGCTTTCAAATCATGCGAAACGATATATGCAAAATCTTTCAATTCCTTATTTACTTGTTGTAATTCCTGATTTGTGCGTTGTAAAGCCTTCGTTCTATCTACTACTTTCACCTCTAATGTTTCATTTGCTTTACGCAATGTAGACTGTAAATTCTGCAATTTTCTATAAGCCGTTTGAATCTCTTTTGCTCGTTTAATTTCTTGGTTCGCCATTGACCGAATCCTTGCCAATAACCAATACACAACACTTGCAATAATTAATGTAATAACAATCGTGGTAATAATTAATTTCGTTGCTGCTTCTTCTAACATCTTCAACACTCGACCACGAGAAATCTTCACAGCGGCCGTTCCCAAAAAATTATCTGTATTGTCAATAATCGGTGTTGTAAATAACCATTCATTCTCTAAATTAACTTCTCCAGCAGAAGTCAAAGATACTTGTGGAGGCAATCTAAATCCGTCCTCATAGCTTAACATCAATGAACCATCTTTACCAAAAACAACAGCATTCACAATATCTTCATCGCTATTCACAAAATCAGTCAATTCTCCTTTCTCCATATCATCCAAAAGAATATTGATATTGCTCATTTCAGATAGTTTTTCTACCGCTACTCTACCCTTTTTTTGTAACTCATTATCCAATAAACTCGCCTGTTGCTGCAAAATTATCCACACAAATACCGATACGGTTAACATTAATACCGCTAAAAATGGTAAAATATACCGACGTTGAAATGTAGTTATTGGTGCAACTATTGCCATTATTAGTTATTAATTATTAGTAAAATCAATGCATTCTATCGCCTCTGACTTCTATTGTTTTTAATATTTCGACTTCATAAGCCAAATATTCTTCCCAGCGTTTATCGACTTTTTCTGGGTCATTATAGGTTTTTGCCAATTGAATAAATAAACGATAATGTCCAGCTTCTGAAACCATAAATTTATAATAAAAAGACTTTAATTTATCATCAGAAATATCTAATGCCAAGCGTCTAAAACGTTCACAACTTCTTGCTTCTATCAATGCACAAACCAATAGTTTTTCTAATAATCTATCTTCTCGACTACCGCCTTTTTTCTGAAAAGCTAATAATTTATTGACATATTGATCTTTACGTTGTTTTCCTAACTTTAGGTTACGCTTTTTCATCTCTGCCAAAACTGCACGAAAATGTCCCCATTCTTCTGCTACAATTGGTGCTAATTCTTCTACTAACTCTTCTCTTTCGGGAAATTGTTGAATCAACGAAATACAAGCCGTTGCTGCTTTCTGTTCGCAATAAGCATGATCGGTCAATATCTCGCCCAAGTCTATTTCAGCTAAATTTACCCACCGAGGATCAGTTGGTAATTTTAATCCCAAAACACGCTTTGTTGTTAGTTCTTGATGATTATGTTTAAACATGAGTATTTAATTTTTAACAAAACTAAGGAATGTTTATCGTTTATTGTAGAATGTTACGAATAAACTATACAGCATAAATACTGCCTAAATATAGAAATCATTCACTTTATAAATATCTGACAATTATCATTAAAAGATGTAAAAGTTTAACAAAATTGAACTTTACGAATTTCGTTCCGTATTTTTGCAATGTTTTGGAATGAATGAAACTATCAATTCACAAATCAAGTTAAATTTTACATGATAACACTAATTTTATTTGGCCCTCCGGGCAGTGGAAAAGGAACACAAGCAGTCAACTTAGTTGAAAAATATGGTTTGTTACACATTTCAACAGGTGATATGTTTCGCTCTGAAATGAAAAACAAAACACCGCTTGGTTTAGAAGCAAAAAGTTATATTGAAAAAGGAGAATTAGCTCCTGATTCTGTAACTATCGGAATGTTGAAAAACAAAATGGAAGCAAACAAAGATGTAAAAGGTTACATTTTGGATGGTTTCCCTCGTACCGTTCCACAAGCTGAAGCATTGGATGAAGTATTAGAAGTAACGGCTTTAGTTGCTTTAGAAGTTGCTGATGAAGTATTAATTGAACGCCTTCAAGGTCGTGCAATAACATCTGGACGTGCTGATGATGCCGATGTGAATATTATCAAAAACCGTATCGAAGTCTATAAAAGCCAAACTTCTATTGTAGCAGAATATTATGGCAAAAGCGAAAAAACAACTTATGTAAATGGTGTTGGTTCGATTGAAGATATTTCAAATCGTTTATTCGATGCAATTGATACATTTTTGGATTAATATATTGTAATTGTAGAACATACTTTTATTGTATGAACTTATTAAAGAAGGTTTGAATCACCATTATTTTGTGGTAATTCAAGCCTTTTTTAATAATGCAAAAGTTTTTGGTTGTTTGAAATTCTTTACGGCAGCTAAAGACAGCCGCTACGTAAAACAACAATTTTTGCTTTTGGCAAAAATTGTCAATGAACCAAGTTTTTTATAAAGAACCTAAAAATAACAAGTGGAAATAATGCAAAATAGCACACAATTAGAAAAATATAAAGCATTACGAAATTATATTAATATCAACTTCAAAGAAGATATTAATATCCAAAAAGTAGAGCAGATATCTTTGTATTCTTATCGCAATATCAATCGTATTTTTCGAGCATTACACCACGAAACAATTGGACAATATCTCAAGCGAATTCGATTAGAAAAAGCCGCAGAATATTTAAAATATTCTGATTCTTCAATTTTAGATATTGCATTAGAAGTTGGTTTTAGTGATGTTGCTGCTTTTAGTAAAGCTTTCAAATCAAAATTTAAAATTCCGCCAGCAACTTTTAGAAAAAGTGTAAATCATTCTTACAAACCTATTGATATTGCTGATGTTGATAATATTGAACAACTAAGTGATAAGATTGAATATTTGCCCAATTTTGAAATCTTAGCGGTTGAATACCGAGGTTCTTATGAAAACTTCAACGCAATTGATGAAACTTGGGAAAAGTTTTTTGGCTATTGTGAATCCAAAAATTTACTTACTGATAATAGTGTTTTCTTTGCCGAAATACTAGACGATAATGAGATCTGTGATGAAGTCTTTTGTCGTTATAATGCCGCTTTGATTTTAGAAAAACCATTGCGTTTTGTTCCTCAAGGTTTGTTTTACACCAAAGAACATAGGTATCAAAAATATGCAAAATTTATACATAAAGGTTCAAGCAAACAATCCATAGAAACTTACAATAAAATTTATGCAAATTGGATGACACAAGTAAAACTGGAATTTATGGATTTACCCATTTTAGAATTTTTTGTTAATCATCACCTCAATCCTTCTCCCGAAAACCTTTTGACTGAAATTTATATTCCTGTTCGATAATATTTTTGGAAAACACCGCTTTCTTCCAAGAAAAAATAATCCGCTATTATCCGCAAAATCCGTTCAATCCGTGTTCCCCTATTTCTCATTCATTCCCAAATTGTCCAAAACGGACAAAAAACTAAGCTTTCCTTTCCAATATATTTGTATCAAAAGAAATTCAACTATGGAAAATTATCATTGGGACAAATATTGGTATTTAGGGTTTTTAGGATTTGTTGGCTTCTTCGGCTTACCTGATGTTGTCGCTTATTTTAATGGAAATGCAACAGTTTGGGCATTGACCAATCTACTTTGGTTTCTTTGGTTTTTAAATTTTTTACCGACTGTAAAACAATCAAAAACATGAAAAAAATCTGGTTATTACTATTCGTTTTACCCTTAATTTCTGCTACTGATTCAGTAGTCAAACCGACTGTAAAACAATTATCTAAGAAATGGAAATTAGATAAATACACGGTTTTTAATTATTCAGAAAAGCCATCGAAAAAGGAACAGAAAGATTATTTATACCTAAAATCAAATATGACTTTTTCAAGCGTTTCAGAAGGTATTTATGAAAAAGGAACATGGAAATTAGATACTAAAAAAAATCGAATTCGATTATTCAAACCAAAAGAAAAAGGAAGTTTGGACTTCATAGTACATCAATTGACAACCAATAAATTAGTCTTGATCATTGATGATCTGTCGGATGCAGAAGCTAAATATTTAAAAATATATTTTAAATTATAAGAATTGGTAATTTGTTTATAATCAACTAATTACTAATCATTAATCACTAAAAAATGAGCTTTAACGAATTATTAGTTTTGTTAGAAAATGCTTCAGTAATGAAGTATGTTGCTTACTTCTTTATTTTCAATTTATCCCTTATTGGTATCGAAATTCTATTGGATTTCTTCACATCAAAAGAAAGACGATGGAAAGATACGGGTGCGAATATCGCTATTTTTGTTATCAATCAATTGTTGGAAAAAACACTTTATGGTGCAGTTGGAATTGTTTGTTTAGTGCCGTTTCACTTCCTTACGCCATTAGAAATTCCGATGAATATTTGGACGTGGATAATTGGTTTTTTGTTAGCAGATTTGACGTATTACTGGATGCATCGATTGGAACACGAACACCGCATTTTGTGGGCAAGTCACAGCGTTCATCATTCGTCAGAAGATTACAATTTGACCGTTTCGATGCGATTGAGTATTGTCGAAAGTTTGTTTGAATGGATATTTTTAGTACCAATGATTTTAATTGGTTTTACATCGTTTCAAGCCTTATTATCTTTGATTTTTGTGGTACAATATCAAACTTGGATTCACACAGAACACATTGTAAAACTGGGTTGGTTAGACGAAATTTTCAATACACCTTCGGTTCATCGAGTACATCATGGTTCTAACCAAAAATATATAGATAAAAACTATGGTGGCGTTTTGATGATTTGGGATAAATTATTTGGAACATTTCAACGAGAAGAAGAAAAAGTGATTTATGGATTAACTAAAAATGTCAATACCAACAACCCGATTACCATCAATTTTATTGAGTATAAAAATATTTGGAATGATGTGAAGAAATGTAAAAACTGGAAAGATAAA
>JBGCFH010000367.1:0-23578 GCA_045106825.1 Saprospiraceae bacterium
ACAAAAGGCATAATAGGCACAAAAGGTATTCACAAAAGAATTAATAAATATAACTTTTGTGAATATCTTTTGTGCCTATTGATTCTTTTGTGGTTCAAAAAATATAAATTTCATACATTAAAAGTTTTTATGAGAAAGCCCTTTATTCAAATCTTAACTTTTTTATAAAAAAAATCAATTTTGATTCAATTGATTAAACGCTGCAATTTATAAAAAAATTTATGAAAAAAATTTATAGAAAAAATGCGCTACTATTAATACAATAGTTGTTTACAACTTATTATAAAGTAAAAAGTCTACTATTGCTCAAATAGTAGACTTTCCAAAACCAAGTATTTTAATGCTACTTCTATTGAAATTGATATTTAAAAATAATATGACCACATTGACGAGACAAGTATGATTTTTCAAAAGTATATTTCTTTGCTAATCTTTCTGAAATAACAATCAATTCGCTATTCTTTGTATCAGAATCTGTTTTATTAAATTTAGAAGAAATAACCTGTCCTTTGTTGTTTACACAAATATCAACACGTACAACACCATATTTATCTGTTTCATTAAGGATGTCGGGGCGATATGTTAATTGGCGATAAGCTAATGTCGAACGTACTTTCGCTGTCGAAATACCATTTGAGGCGGAAGGATTCGATGCCGACGATTTTGGCTTTTTGGTCTCTGTCAAAACAACTTTCAACTTAGGTTGCTCCTCAATTTTTGGTTCTTTTGCAATATCAGCACTACGAGTAGATTCTTCCTTCTTCGGCTTTTCAATATTTGTTAATTCTGGTTTAGCTTCAGGTTTTGTAGGCGGAGTTGTGACCTCTGGTTCTTTGTTTGTAACGGTTGAAGTAATTGGTGTTGATAATCCATTTTCTAAAGCCGAAATTTCATCGTAATATTTCTGAATCTGCTTTGGATAA
This sequence comes from Saprospiraceae bacterium, assembly GCA_045106825.1. Classification (GTDB taxonomy): domain Bacteria; phylum Bacteroidota; class Bacteroidia; order Chitinophagales; family Saprospiraceae; genus CAWVWD01. Next base: position 924 of record JBGCFH010000367.1, read on the forward strand.
CGAAACATAATTTTAGAATAATTATTTCTTGCCACTTCGTCCGATTCAAATAACTGTTGCAAATCATCCGCATATCTATCAAAAACAGCTCTATCAGAATCATCATGAGGTACACATATATAATGTACTTTTTTGTTACCTTTTACATGAATTAAAGTAGCAGTAGGCACAACACTTACTTGATTATCTTTGTATAGCAAACGTACTTTTCCGCTATTATCTACCATATTCATTAAATCCTGAAAATAATAACCGTCCTTTTCAGGAATCTTACTCTGTTCAACTTGATTAGGATATTCTACAATCAGATAATCGTATTCCTCAGCCGTAGTTTGAGCCAATAGGAAAAATGGAATCACCGTCAATAATGTAATAATATAAAGTTTCATAGGCATGCTTCTTTACAAATAGCTATTTGTTAGATTCTATAATCTTTTTTAGGTTTATTAATTTGAACAACAATGACTTATTAGTTATTCGTCTTGCAAATATTAAACCACCAAATAATGCTTATTTTTTTTATTTAAAAAGTTTAAGTTTTTTATAATAAATTAATACTCATCAGTAGGTTTTGTAAAGATTTTTTTTGTGTATAAACAATGTATCATCTATGAACAAAGATATAAAAAAAAATTATATATATAAACCGACCATTTATTAAAACCGTCAAACTTCATTCCACATTAGAATAGCTTTAAAATTTAACTCGTTAAAAATTAAAATTTTACAAATAAATAATTATTTAATATAAAAAAATAATAATGTCACAATGATACAAAAATCTTATTTTTATTTATAAAAAATAAAAAATAAACGTGGTCAAAAATTTCAATTTATATTAAAAATAAATTATTCATAAAATCTTAACACCATAAAAACTTGATAATCAAAAAAATAGCTACCTTTGCACCTCGAAAATTCTAAATATTTATTTTTTATTGAAAATTGTTCTGAATTACTTCTACTAAATTATTGATTGTCAATTGTAAAGAGTGATTTAAAACAAGTTTCCTTTATCATTATATAATGAAAAAAGCAATTAGAAATATTGCAATTATTGCCCATGTAGATCATGGAAAAACGACTTTGGTAGATAAAATCTTACATCACTGCCAGTTATTTCGTGAGAATCAAGAAATGGGCGAATTAATTTTGGATAATAACGATCAGGAGCGAGAAAGAGGAATCACGATTTTGGCGAAGAACGTTTCTGTTCAGTATAAAGATACAAAAATCAACATTATAGATACACCAGGTCACGCCGATTTCGGTGGTGAAGTTGAGCGTGTTTTGAACATGGCTGATGGTGTTTTGTTATTGGTTGATGCCTTTGAAGGTGTAATGCCTCAGACTCGTTATGTTTTACAAAAAGCATTGAGTTTAGGCTTAACGCCAATTGTAGTTGTCAATAAAGTTGATAAAGATAACTGTCGTCCTGACGAGGTTCAAGAAGAAGTTTTTGAATTGATGTTTAACTTAGATGCGACCGAAGAACAATTGGAGTTCACTACTGTTTTTGGTTCTGCAAAGCATAACTGGATGGGTGAAGATTGGGCAGAACCTGCAGAAGATATTTCTTACTTATTAGATCAAGTTTTAGAACATATTCCTGCACCTGAAGCAAACGAAGGAACGCTTCAAATGCAAATCACATCTTTAGATTATTCTAAATTCTTAGGTCGTTTTGCAATTGGTCGAGTAACTCGTGGCGAAATCCGTGTGAATCAACCTGTTTCTTTAGTGAAACGTGATGGAACTATCCTTAAATCTCGTGTGAAAGAATTATTTACTTTCGATGGTTTAGGTCGTAAGAAAGTAGAAGTTGTTGAAAACGGTGATTTGTGTGCAATGACAGGTTTAGAAGGTTTTGATATTGGCGATACTATCGCTGACTTTGAAAACCCTGAAGGTTTACCAACAATTGCAATTGATGAACCGACAATGAGTATGTTCTTCACCGTTAATAATTCACCGTTTTTCGGAAAAGATGGAAAGTATGTTACTTCTCGTCACTTAAGAGAACGTTTGGATAAGGAAATGGAGAAAAACTTGGCTTTAAGAGTTGAGGAAACTGATTCTGCTGATTCTTTCAATGTGTTTGGTAGAGGTGTAATGCACTTAGCTGTTTTGGTAGAAACGATGCGTCGTGAAGGTTATGAACTACAAGTTGGAAAACCACAAGTTATCATTAAAACAATTGATGGTAAAAAACATGAACCGATTGAGTTATTGACGATTGATGTGCCAGAACACAATGCTGGAAAAGTAATCGAAGCAGTAACGGTTCGTAAAGGTGAAATGAAAATCATGGAACCTAAAGGTGATGTAATGCACTTAGAGTTTGAAATTCCGTCAAGAGGAATTATCGGATTGCGTTCTGCTATCCTGAACTTGACTCAAGGTGAAGCGATTATGGCTCACCGTTTTCAAGAATATGCTCCTTGGAAAGGTGATATTCAAGGACGTAATAAAGGTTCTTTAATCGTATTACATCCTGGTACTACTATTCCTTACTCAATGGATAAATTACAAGATAGAGGAAAATTCTTTATCGCTCCTGGTGAGGAAGTTTACGAAGGTCAAGTGATTGGTGAACACAGTCGTGAAACTGATTTAGTTGTCAATGTTACAAAAACTAAGAAGTTAACGAATATGCGTTCTTCTGGTAATGATGATAAAGTAAAGTTAGCACCACCAATTTTATTCTCTTTGGAAGAAGCAATGGAATATATTGATGAAGATGAATATGTAGAAATTACACCAAATAGTATGCGATTACGTAAAATATTCTTAACAGAATTACAGCGTAAACGCAAGATGAATTAGAAATAACTTATTATTTCTAATGTATTAAACCGCTGATTTTATCATTTATTTAATGATTGAAATCAGCGGTTTACTTTTTTATAAAACAACTACCAAAAGTCTAAATATGTACCTTAAATCACAGTCTATTAATATAATATTTTTCTAAATTATATATTTGAAATAAGATGATTATTCTTTATTGTTTTCCAGTTCAAAATCAGATAAAATATTCCTGCAATCAAGAAAGCATCAACATAATAAATAAGAACATTCGACAGACGATTTTAAATCGCCCGTCGAATTCTTACTTAATTTAGATTGCAGATTATCGTAAAAATCACTAATTACAGCAAAACACATTACGAATTATTTTAAACCGAGAATAGCTGTTCATTAAACACTAAATACAAAAGGTTCTTTGATTTTTGAGCGTTTCCACAAAAAATCAAAGAACCTTATTTGTTTATTTATTTATTCAAATCACTGATTTTCAATATTTTCGATTCACCATTTGTCATAACTTTAGCTTCATCATTTTCAAAATTATCCGCAGTATCTAATATAAATGGATAAACAACCTTACCTTTAGAATTAATAAAACCGAATTTTTTCCCATCAGAAACAGCCGCATAACCATCATTAAAGGTAAATCTATTTTTATAAAAAGGCATAATAACAACTTTACCATTATTATCAACTGCTCCAAAATCTTTACCAAACCGAATCCGAACTAAGTTATCATTTAAGCGTTCTTTTGCATCAACAACCTCCTCATACTCAAATGGAACAGAAGCGCCCCAGCTACTAATTTTCCCAACTCTTGTACCATAAACATACGGTGCATAATAATCTTTGAGGTACGAATCATAAGCATATTCACCAATGTAATCAAACTTAAATTTTAAAATTCGTTTACCCTTTTTATCAATCATTCCCCATTTTCCCTTGCGTTTTGCTTTGACTCTTGTACCATAAAACCTCCCTAAATCCTCATATTTTATCGGAATAGCTCGTTTGTTTTCTATTGTTCGATAACCATATTTTCCACGTTTTTTGACACGAACCATATTTCCACCAAAATAAGCAACTTCTTGATATTTTGGTTTTATCAAAAGATTACCATCAATGTCCATCAAGCCCATTTTGCCATTCAGTTTTACAGCCATTTTTTTACTAACAATCGGATGAATCATTTCAAATTTTTCATCAACTATCAATTTACCTTTCAAATTATACAAATACCAAAATTCTTCTTTTTTTGCTCGGACAACTTTAGTTCCAGTATATTTTTTGACTTCCGAAAACGCTAATGGCACAATAACTTCACCTTTATTATTAATAAATCCCCAAAGATTATCTTTCTTGACCAAAGTTACGTTTTGATAAAAATTATGAACATTCTGATATTGATAATCAATAATAACACTACCCGAAGTATCCACAAATCCCCATTTTCCATCTTTTTTTTGCTTTCGCAATGTAGATTGTGCAAAGGTCGATTGAACACTAAATATTACAATAAGTAGAAAAAGAAATTTCTGCATTTTAGTTGTTGATTTATTTTTATTTTTTTAAAAGTCCAAATGTACTCAAATAAGCGATTTTGTAAAACGGAAATTCTAATAAAAGAAGTATTTGAGAAAAAATTAACAACCAGATTAAACGAATTTTGAAATAAATAACAACTTACAAAACATGAAACTCTAAAACACAAATCGGCACAATTAGCTCCAAACAACCATTTTCATCCGCCAATTCATTCAATTTATTTTCAATTTGTTGAAAATATTTTTCCTGTTTTCCTTTTGGAATAATCGCTTTCCAACTTTGTAAAAATCCCATAATAATAAAATAATCATTCAAAAAAGCTGAACCATCAGCGTAATACATCGAATATTCCTTCACAATCGTTTTCTCGGCTTTAAAACCTTGACTTTCAAACAATTGCTTAATTTTCGGAATCGTTGCTCGATGTTCAATATGTTGGTGCAGTTTTTCTAAAACCTCGTCATCATCAAAATCCATCAACACTTGCTCAAAGACCTCATAAAATGCTTGAAAAGTTCCTATCAAATTTGAACTTAAAAATAATGAACCTTTCGGCTTCAAAATTCGATGACATTCTTGAATTACCGCTTTAGGATTTTCAAAATTATTAATTCCCAGATTCGATACAATCAAATCAACCGAATCCGTAGAAATATCCATTTCACCAGCGTTATTATTTAAAACCTTTAAGTTATTAATATCCGTAATCGTAGCTTTTTTTGTAGCCTTTTTAATTGCATCATTCCACAAATCAACACCGACAATACTACAAGTCGAACCCAAACGCCGAGCCAAAATCAACAATGGGAAACCAGTCCCAAAACCAATATCAACAACCGTTTGATACTTTTTATATGGAATATTTTCCAACAATAAATTACCCGGAACAGAAGCCCAAAGTGGTAATTCATCATATACAAAAACAATTTCTGGCGTTTGCCAATTATAAGATTTATTGAGGTAATTTGTCATGGTTTTGGATATTAATATAGTTCGGATGTAATTTTACAAAAAAAAGTCAGATGCAATCAATCATACAAATTATAAAATTTGATACAATAAACAGAAAATTCAGTTCAAAAGAATTGTTATTACTCCAAATTTTAGCCGCAACCGTTTTCTTTGGAAGAGCTTGGCAACACTTATTTTGGGATGTTCCTTTCAGAACACTACTTTGGGATGAAGGCTGGATAACGCCAATCGTACAACGTTTTGGTATGACCTGGGAAGATTATATTTCCAATATGGAAATAGCCGCTTGGCAAGAAATCATCATGCAAGTTGTTGGTGTTTTTTATCTGATTTTAGGTCTATTGGTATTTTTCGCCAACAAGGTATCAGGACAAGCGAAAGCTAAACGAAAATGGATAAAATCCTTACTTTGGATTGGTAGCTTCTTCTTGTTTTGCTTATCATTACTGTATTGGAAAGAGCAATTTTATCGCATTGGTCAACTCATCGAGTATACGATTCAATGGTCAACACCAATATTTTTAATCGTAGCAATTTACCATTCATCGAATAATTTTAATTTCCGTTTATTAATAAAAATAGCCATTGCATTGACTTTCGTTGGTCACGGTTTATATGCTTTCGGTTATTATCCTACACCTGGTAATTTTATGCAAATGACGATTGATATGTTTGCAATGAATGACACACAAGCCAGTATTTTTCTAAAAACTGTTGGTACTTTAGATTTTGTTGTTGCCGTCGGTTTATTCTTTCCAAAATTTTGGAAACCGTCTATTATTTATTGCATTATTTGGGGATTTGCCACGGCTTTCGCCCGAATTGTAGCTAATTTCGATGTACAAATTCCGATGGAAACACTACATCAATGGTTACATGAAACCGTTTATCGTTTGCCTCATGGAGGGCTTCCGTTGTTACTTTGGTTGTTGATGCAAGAAAAACTATAGGTTATCTCAAAATTAAAAAAAGATCAGTCATAAATTTTATAGCTGTATTTATTCGGTTGATAGAACAACCTAATCCAAAGCTCCAGCTTCGCAACGTAAAGTCAACCAAATAAATACAGGCACTAAATTTTTTCAATACTTTTGAGATAACCTTTTAAAAACCTTATTCTATATCTTTTCCATTAGTAATTCGAGTATTAGGCAGTTTCTTTTTTAATGCTTTTAACTCTTCCTCAGGAATATTATTTCCTTTCACAGAAATTATTTTTAACCAAGTCATATTTCCAACACTTTCAGGAAGTGTGGTCAAATTATTATTACTTAAAAATAATCCTGTAATATTCGTCAATTTGTCAATATCATCTGGAATAGAAGTGAGTTGATTTTTATGTAAAGCCAAATAGTTCAGTTTTGGCAAATTCATAATTTCATCAGGTATTTTTTCTAATTGATTGTCTGACAAATCTAATCGCTCCAACTTTTTAAGTTTTCCAATTTCTTTTGGAATCGTTTTCAAATTATTCGTTGAAAAATTCATATTAGTAAGATTTTCTAAATTACCAATTTGCTTTGGGACAAATTCCAAACCATTACGTATAAAAAATAAATTTTGTAAAGATTTTAATGCTCCTATTTGTTTTGGAAGTTTAGGAATACCTGTAAACTCGTAAACTGTGCCACTTAGACCCGTTCTTACTTTAATATCATAAATTTTTAATTCCTCCAAATTTTCTAATCCTTTGATAGATTTTGGTAGTTCTGTAATACCAATATACGCTAACTCTAAAAACTTTAAATTACTTAATTGCCCAATTTCATCAGGTAAATCAGTTATTGGACTTGATGTAAATTTAAAATTTTCAATATTATTGATTTTACACATTCCGACAGGAAAAGCTCTAAGTGCAATATTAGAAATACTAATCTCTTTTATAGTTTGTACTTTCTCTATGGATTCTGACAGATGAAAAAGGCTATCTGAAAAAGTGATAATAAACTTGTTTAGATTTTCTTGTTTTAAAACAAACGCTGGCAATTCATTAATTCCAGTAAGGTGAATAGTTTCATACTGTCCTTCTTCATAATATTTATGAAGATTTCCTTTGGGTTTTAATGGCTTACGAACAGGTCTTTGGGCAAATAAATTATTAATAAAAACTACACTAATAAAAATAATTAATACATTTTTCATATAAAAAGCATTTGAGTAAAAAAATATCATTAAAATCAAAAAAACTTCGCTTTCCACTTCCTAAACATTTTCAACCAATTCAACGGAATAACTTTATTCACCAACAATAAATGCTTCGGTTTATAATTCACATAAAAGATTTCCATTGCAATATTGTTCTCTACTTTTTTTATTTCAGTTGGATGTTTTAATGGAAATGTTGTTCCAGTTGAGGCTTTTTGGTAGCGTTCTAAACCGATTCCTTTGGTATGTGTTGCATCTTCGTCAACACCAATATTTTGGATCAAATTATCACAAGGTAAAATGGATAAACCATTGTGATACAGAATATTACAAAACCAAGCATACGCCCAAGAGTTATTGATTTTCAAGTGTGTATCTCGAAATTTATCGACCATATAATCTTGTGCAGTCTTATCGTTGACCAATCGTTGAATCATGTTTTTCTGAACAAACTCATCGAAATATTGCAAATGAACATCTCGTTTTTGCCAAGCTCTTCGCCACGTTGCCCAGCCCCAAATCAATCCAAAATTAGAAAAAATATAACTGGTATCAAATGTTGTAAATTGATCAGGAATCAAGTTTGAACCTGCGATTTGCATGATTTGGTCATTATCTTTATAACGGTCTAACAATTCTTCACAGAAATAGAAAAATGAAACATCTGGAACACAATCATCTTCTAAAATAATTCCTGTTTCAACGTTTTCAAAAAACCAATCAATTCCGCCACTTACACCCATTCTACAACCCAAATTTACTGAACGAAAAAGCGTTTTCACCTCACAATCCCAGTCTACTTGCTTCACAATCTCTTGAACGGCTTTGACTTTTTCGGCTTCATTCGGTTTGTTTGTTCTCGCTCCATCAACACTCAAAAACAACTGTTTGGGCTGTACTTCTCGCACTCGATTAAAGACTTTTTGCACTTTGTCAGGTCGATTAAAAGCAACGATTAAAATTGGTGTATTTAGTGGTGTATTTAATGATTTATTCTTCTCCATTTTTAGTAATATTTTCTGTAGTTGTTAAGATTACAAAATCAACATATTCAGGATTTATTTTAATATTACTAATCCAATTTGGCTTCTTTTTAGTAATGACAGGAAGTTTTGTAATTTCTTTTAAATCTACATTATACGCATTCACACTCAATTGAATATCAGAAGGGTTTAATTTATCATACTTTGTTAACCCAACACTACAAGTAATTGTTGCCATTTGAGGAATCAACCGAATTGAATTTGTTGTATCATTTTCAACTATAATCGGTACATTTAGCGTTTTTTCAGAAAACTGCTCGACCGTCATTATATAGTTTACGATACTTACTTGGTATTTTACTTGCTTATTTTTTTGTAATAATAATTCAATTTCACCGTAGCGATTTTCTTTCAGATTTTTTGCTCGAATTTCTTTTGTATTCACAAATGTGATTGGAGCAATAAGAGATTTTGGGCCATAAATTTCAATTGAATCAGGCAACAATTGTATTTTATTAGATAACTGAAATTGATTAACCGTTTCTACTAATGCAATTGCCTTTACAGGAATTTTCTTTCGGACATATTCATCTAATTCAAACGATAATGTATTTGGTGAAATAGAAGTCACATCAATTTTATCCGAAATACTTGATTTAAGCACTTGTTGCAATTGACGATAATTATACGTTTTATCTTTATCAATAGATAATGTAATACGTCGAAGTTGTTTTCGATAAGGAGTCGAAAATAAGTTCCAACCTTTTGATACTAACTGAATTTTGAGTGTTTTAGGAGGTTCGTTTTTTAGTGTTAATCCTTTGGGTGTTTTAATATTTAATTTAGCATCAATTACGATTTCTTGTGATTTTGAAAGTTGAATAATGAACCAAAAAATTAGAGCAATACTAATGCATAACAAGAGTATTGCTCGTTCAGAATTCATAAAATCCTTCGTATATTGTTTTATATTTTCAATAGATATTTTTTCAAACATTACATCATTTGTTTGCTTGAAAACTATGCTTCTTCCGTTTCAGAACGAGTAGAAAGTTCTTTTGAGATAAAGTCTTTTTCGATTTTAATATTTACGCCTTTTGTAATTTCAACCGTTACAACGGTACCATTAATCGCAACGATTTTGCCATGAATACCTGCTGCTGTCACAACTCTATCTCCTTTCTCTAAAGCTTCTGTAAATGCTTGTTGTTCTTTTTGACGTTTTGCTTGCGGACGAATCATAAAGAAGTACATTACGATAAAAATACCTCCAATCATAACTAAATTCAATATTCCGCTTCCTTCTGCTTGTAATAAAATAAGTTGGTTTAACATTTTAGTTTAAATATTATATATTAAGAATAGTTGATAATATTATATGATTTTACTATTTCAAATTTATTTTTCCGACCAACTTCACCAAAGTTTGATTCGGATAAGCATTTGAAGTTACTGTAATTGTTTTTGATACCACAGCACCTCGACCTTTAGAATCAAATGTTACTGGAATTTCACCCGTTTCACCTGGTGCAATCGGCTTCTTCGATGGTTTTGGCACAGTACAGCCACAAGTTGCTGTTGCACTTTTGATGATTAATGGCTTTTTACCTGTATTTTTAAATTTGAATACATATTCGACTTCTTCGCCTTCTTCAACTGTACCGAAATCATAAACAGGCGTTTCAAATTGAATTTTTGCAACATTTACGGTATCACCAATTTCTTCTGCTGAAATAGGATTGCGAATCAAATCACTGTTTTCTCCATTTACGTTGTATTCGTTCAAACTTCCTTCTTCGCCATTTTCAATACCAGAATCACAAGACACAAATGTCAATACAAATAATGGTAAGATTAACCAAAGTTTATTCATTTTTTATTATTTTATAGATTTTGTAATTTTAGAGTGCAAAAGTACAAAAATGATGATTGAAACGGTAACATATTCGACTGAACTTAATAGACTTTATTCTAATCTCGAATCAATTCTAAAACAATTTCCATCTCTCTATCAATTTTATTATAAATATCTTCTAAAGTAGGTTCAACAACTATATCAGGTTGAACGCCATGATTCGGTTGTTTTTTAATCGTAAATCCGCCAATAATCGGAAAATCAACCTCAATCCCACTATTTGGTAAACGCAAAAATAAAATTTGTCCACCATTTATATCATTCAAGTTTCCGCCCGTTTCTTGACCGACAATCTTCCCAAATTTTCGTAACCGAAAATCTAAAGCCGTATAAAATGCTAACGACGTATTTTCGGGACTTGTCAATAAATAAACATTATTTTTGAATCTATTTTTATGACATTTTTGACGTTGCTTTTTATTATTTTCATAAAATAAATAATAACCATTTTCAGTATCCGTTTCGTCGGGTTTCATATTGTACCAATAAGGATTATCGCCCCAAGTTTGCACATAAGGTTTTAAAGATTCTGGAAACGTTGTATATCGACTTTTGCCGACTCGAAGTGCTGAAATACTTGTTTTGTTATGAGGCTTTAGATACGAAAACAAAACGTGTTTCATTTCATCATTTCCACCATTATTTTTACGAATATCAATGATTAAATCTTTTACTTTTTTCGCCTTCAAATTTTCAAAAACCTCATCTAAAAATGCTTGATAATCAATCGTCATTCGTTTCCAACCATTCAAGCCAAAAGAGTTTATTGTCAAAATTCCAATATTATCATCTGTAATATTAAAATGCCAAAAGTCGTCACGATTTTGCGGAAACTCCTGATTTCGTTGACTTAATACTTTGCTTCGTTCCTCACGAGTTTGCGTCTTTACAGTGATTTTCTTTACTTGACTTTCGCCTGTCCCGAAATCTCGGTGGTCAAAATGTTTGATAGTTAAGTCAACTTGATTGTTCTCTATATGATATAATAATGGATAAAAAACATCAAAAGCATTGTATCTAAAATCAAATCCATGAACTTCCATTTTTGCCAATCGAGTTTTGTCTGTCGCACCATCAGCAGCGATATAAGGCAACATGTTTTTTTGAATTTCTAACACGTCAATTCCATCAATCGTTAAGATTTCAGTTCCACGTTTCAATTCATTATTATCAGAAGCATTATAAACGACAATCATTTGATTATCAATCCATTTGAAGGTAAATGGCATTTTATCTTGTTGTCTATGAATTACAGAATTGATTGTTTTATTTTGATTATTGAATCCAACCTTCGTATGATCACATTGTACTTTTGCCGTTACTTTTGACATTGCTAAATACGCTTCGCCATGTGTTAAAGGTTCTTGAAATTTAGCCTTCAATTCTGCCAAACTTGCTTCAATTTCTGCTTTTGTATGATAACGATAAGTACCAGGATGAACCTCTAAAATTACCTTTTCCAAAAGTTTATAATCTTCCATCAACTCATCAGGTTGTAGCAACGGTAATTTAGAAATATCAACGATTTCTTCTACATTCCAAACGGCTTCATAAGTCATCTTATCAGCTTTCGCCAATTGTAATATACGATTTTGTGTGCCTTCCCAAGTTGGATTTTTATCATCTGTAAAAGTGACGAACTTAAACTCAATCTTTTGAGAATCCTCAGGAAATTCCAGTTTAATACGAAAATTATTTGTTCGTCTTGACATAATTATCGAACGTTCCCAACTTAACGGTTTAGAGTTTCCTCGAATACCTACATTAGTAATGTTTTTTGGCACATCTGTCACAATAAACTCGACCGTTATTTGCGTAAAGCAAAATGTCGGAAAAAATAATATAACAACAAAAAGTAATCGTTTCATCATTGATTTAGAATTAATCAAAACTAAAATTACAACATCAACACACCAACACAAAAATCATAATTTACTCTACATACTTCAATCGGTTATCTAACTGACTTTCGAGTTTTCGACCAGCAGCAGTTTCTTTTTCCACATATTCAATTAACGCATCACGCATCAAAACACCTAAATCTTCTCGTTTTCCTTCTTCAAAAAAATAGCATCTATCTCCGCCATTTGCCAAATAATCCGAAGTAGAAACGGTATATGTTTTTCCACTTTCAAGCGGTTTTCCATTGATTAGAATGTTCTGTGCTTTTTGATTATTGATTTCATAAGATACATTACTACTAATCGGCCAGCCATTATCGTCTGCCATATGATTAAATAATTTCATCACCGTTGTATCAGCCATTTCAATGACAACCACCATATTATCAAAAGGCATCAATTCAAATATTTTTCCTCGTGTTACATCTCCAGCGGCAACGACCGGAATACGAATTCCACCATAATTGGAAACAGTAAAATCAACCGTTCCCTTTTTATAATATTGACTCGTCATAGCTTGTAAAGCATCTGCAAACCAGTTCGTTAGCAACGATTCAGGTTTTCCCTTCTTCATTTCTGTTTTATTAGCACCAATAATCACGTTCATTTCTGCATCTAACTTCGTTTTATACGGTTGAATCATTGCTACTATTTCCGCATCTTCCTCAATTGCTTCTGTTTCGACTTGTATTTTTTGACCATTTCCCTCTGCTGTATGCCATACTTTACAACTCGTAAAAGCTAAGAATATTAATAAATAAATTGATTTTTTGATTTGCATGGTTTCTTTTATTTCTATAAATAATACATTATGCAAAACTACACTTAACTTTTATGGAATTGATAAAATTAAGCCTTAAAAAATATGGTTCTTAAAAAAATACTTTGGTAAGGATTGTTTTCATTGAGATAAGAATTAAGTGAAGTGTAAACAATAATTTCGATAAAGAATTTATTATTCACACTTCACTAAGAGTTGTGATATTTTGAATTATAAACTCAATCGTCCAATATCAATAATTCCGTTATTGAAATCTTGAATGCGTTGTTTGTAATTTTCTTCGTCTTCCATCGGAGTACGTTCGTAAGCATTGAGTTCTTTATTATATTGAGATTGAGTTCCATATAATTGTGTACCAAATTCCACTTGATGTAATCTATCAATATAGAGTTTGAAAGCACTAAGTGGTAACTCACCATTTTCAGCAGCCTGATACAATATTGGAAAATATTTTTTTCTGAACTCATTGTATTTTGCATGATGAATAACCCACATTGCATCTGTTTGATATTCAGAACCAACCAAATTTTTTCCAGGATAACCGTGTTTTTCAATAATTGCCTCAACTGCTACTAAGTTAATAGAATCTGATTCGTGAACAATCTTAATATAATCTAATTCTTCCTTAGAATCTTTACCATATTTTTGCTTAATTTTACTCCATTTATACCTTACATCTTGGTCTTTTTTACTAATTTCTTTCAGTTGTTCAATCAGTTCAAAATTATAAATGTCTTTATTCTCTTCGTATTCTTTTTCCAAAGCAAGTGCTTTTTCAGCAGTTTTCTCTGCTAATATTTTATCACAACCTTGCATTAAGTATTCCCAATTTTCAACGCCTAATTTTTCTTTAAATGAAGGAATACCCAGAAAATCAGAAGACTCAATATCATTATTAAGATGTGAACAACCAAATTCTTTATTGATTTCCATCGCTTGTTCCATGAATTGATAACAAGAATCTGTCGGTTCTTTTAAGACATAATAAGCGGTTGAATAATTAGCCAAAATTACAAACTCCTGTTTTGGAGTAAGTGCTTCATCTGGATTGTTAAGATGTTTGTAATAGGCTTTAATTCTCCGAACCCATTTGTCATAATCCGCTTGTGAAACACCGTCACGATGAGGTGGAATATATTGAGCATTTAGGCTACTAAAAATAATTAGTAACAACGGTAATAACATTAAATGTTTCATGATATATAAATTTAAATGAATAAAAATTGTAGAGTTTGAGTTGAGCGTAATTAAGTTAGAATAAGTATAAACTTGAAAATAAAATCTGTGTAATCTGTGAAAATTCGTGTCCAAATCTTACCAACCGATATATCTCGGCGGCTTCACATTTTTTAAACGCAAATAAATCGTCAATTGTCCACGATGATGCACCAAGTTTGAGTTGAGCGTAATTAAGTTAGAATAAGTATAAACTTGAAAATAAAATCTGTGTAATCTGTGAAAATTCGTGTCCAAATCTTACCAACCGATATATCTCGGCGGCTTCACATTTTTTAAACGTAAATAAATGGTCAATTGTCCACGATGATGTGCCAAATGATTATCCATTAAATTAAGCATTCGACTTTTGGTAGAAGTACCATAAAACGGTTCGATTGTTTGTTGTAAGTCTTTTGGGCTTAACGTCTTAATATGTGCGATAATGACATCAAAAATCTCGGTATAAGATTGAATCACCGTGGCTTTACTCGTTTCATCGACTTTCGCTAAGTTCGGATAACCGATAAATTCCATTTGAAAATTAAAAGAACCAACAATATGAGCCGCTTGTTTCTTGAAAGATTTTACATCTTCGGTTGGTTGAAAATCGTAATGTTCTTCGGGCATTGCTTCCAAAACGGCTAACATATAAGTTTTGTTATTTTCCCATTTTGTGATGTAATCGTCGATAAGATATTGACCAAAAGGAATTTGTTCAGTGTCCATTTTTGAAGTCGTATTTGTTGGTGTGCAAGCAGTTATTAAAAAAATAAAAATTGGAAGTATTGTATATTTCATGGTAGTAATTTTGATTATCAAAAGACACGAAAATACAAAACTTCCAATGAATTATCTTATTCTATTTTTGTCATTCCCAAGACTTCTTCTGCAAACGTATAAGTCGCTTCTCGAACATCTTCCAAACCACCTTTTTGATATTGATTCGTGATAACGTGTCCACCAACTTCTGCGAAAGGAACGATACGTTTTTTATCTTTAGGAGTTTGAATCAATTCATAAAACTCCTTCATTCTATCAATCGAAACGATATTATCTTTTTCTTCTTCATTTTTATAATAATGACCAACAAAAATAGGAGAATCAATTTTTTCAAATGTAGCATTAGTCATTGTTTGCTCAATCAAATCTTGTAGTGCAACCAAGCCTTCGATACGGTAAGTTGTTGTCCAGTAAGGCATTGCTTCTTCCGACATATCCTTAATATAATGATAATCTCCGCCTTCCGCTTGCCGCAATAACGGCAAACCCCAATGATTATTAACTAAACCAGCAATAGGACTTGCGATTTGAAAATTTGGAGAATACAAAAATTGAGCATGAATCAAATCTGGGTTTTCGGCAGCTAAATAAGTGCCTAAAGTTCCTCCTGTAGATGACGACATAACGATTAGTTTTTTACCGATATTCGCTCCAATATTTAAAGCTTCTTGGGCAGATTCAACCCACATTTTTGGCGTTATGGTTTTGAATGATTCGGGATCATTTAGTCCATGCTGCGGAAAACGATGTACATATAAATTACAACCAAACGCTTTTGCAAAATCATTTACAATCGGATAACCTTCAAAAGCACAAGCTGAAAAACCATGTAAAAATACAACTGCATATTCCGTTTTGTGAATAGAATCATTGTGCCAAAAAACAGCTTTATCACAACCTTCTTTTAAGTTTTTGGTTGCTGCGTTTTCTTTTTCAAAAGTTTTATCTAATGTTTGAATGGCAATTTTAGATGGTTCAAATTTACCATCGACTTTTTCATAATTAGGCTTTGGCCCTAAAAAATAAGCAACGACAAGTACGCTGATAATGCCACTAAGAATTAGCAGTCGCTTTTTAGTTTTTGGTTTCATATTTTGGTTACTTTTAGTTTATCCGATAAAGTTATAAATTTTGTTAAGATTCAATCTATATTATTATATCTTTTAATAATAAATGACAGGAAAGCAGACAAAAAATTCCGTTCTTTGCAACTCATTAATGAATAAAAAATGAACATCACACAAATACGAAAAGATACACCCGGTACACAACGATTGATACACTTCAATAATGCTGGTGCTTCATTGCCTACTCGACATGTTTTGGAAGCTGTACAAGATTTTATGCATCGAGAAGCAATGACTGGCGGTTATCGTTTCATGGCAGAAGAAGCAGATGCAATTAATGAATTTTACACACAAGCAGCTCAATTAATCAATGCTTCGCCTGACGAAATCGCATTGACTCAAAATGCATCTTCGAGTTTGAATTTGGCGTTGTATGCTTTACCTTGGGAAAAAGACGATGTTATTCTAACTTCCGAAATCGAATACGGAAATAACTATCTAAATTATTTAAAATTAGAAAAAGATAAAGGTGTCAAAATTCGTATTTTTCCATTAAACGAAAATTATCATTACGATTTAAATACATTTGAAAATTATATTGATGATAAAGTCAAATTGATTGCAATTACACATATTCCGACAAATAATGGAATGATTGCACCAGTTGAAGCAATTGGAAAAATTGCTAAAAAGCACAACATTCTTTATATGATTGATGCTTGTCAATCTATTGGTCATTTGCCATTTGATGTAGAAAAAATTGGTTGCGATTTTTCGACAGCAACAAGTAGAAAATACTTGCGAGGACCACGAGGAATGGGTTTTTTATATGTTCGCAAACCGATTATCGAACGCATGAATCCTGTGTTTTTAGAAATGTTGTACGCTGATTGGCAAAGTGAAACGGACTTTCAACTCAACAAGTCGATAAAGATGTTTGAATGTTGGGAAAAACCATATGCTTTGATAGCAGGATTTACGGCTGCGATTCGTTATGCAAATGATGTCGGGATGGACAATATTTGGCAACGAACAGAAGAAATCGCTATATATTTACGCCAAAAATTACAAACTGTGAAAGGCATCACAATTCAAGATATTGGCAAAAACTTATGTGGCATCGTGACGTTTACTATGGAAGGAACAACACCAGAAATATTGAAAAAACATTTACACCAATTCAATATCAATACCTCTGTTTCAGGAAGATTTAGCAGCGTGATTGATATGGA
Organism: Saprospiraceae bacterium; assembly: GCA_045106825.1. Taxonomy (GTDB): domain Bacteria; phylum Bacteroidota; class Bacteroidia; order Chitinophagales; family Saprospiraceae; genus CAWVWD01. The sequence continues at coordinate 18,274 of JBGCFH010000367.1, forward strand.
TAAACGAGGGTTATCGGATGTACTTCGTGTGTCTGTTCATTATTATAATACAAAAGAAGAAGTGAATAAATTAATTAATTGTTTAATGTAGGGCAAACGGCACTGCCTTTGCCACCACAGAATTACAAAAATAGTAAGGCAAAGGCAGTGCCGTTTGCCCTACAAAAACAAAAAAAATGAGAATTTTAGTTATTGTAGCTTTTAGCGTTTTGGCTTTCGCCAATTGTCAATCATCGGAAGGTGAACAATCTACACAACAAGAAACACCTGCGGATATAGCAATCAAAGCCGCAGCAGTAGAAGAAGGTTGGGATGAAATCATGAAGATTCATGATGAAATTATGCCAATTTCGATGAAGTTACCACCGATTTGGGAACAGTTGGATACATTGAAAAATACAGCTGATGAAACCAATGCAGCAGCAATGAAAGAAAGTATTACAACTTTAAAAAAAGTACATAAAGATATGTATGATTGGATGGCAGATTCTGGTGCGATTAAAGAACGATTGGAAAATGCAGTTGATGATAATTTAAATACAATTATTGAAGAAGAAAAATTACGCATTGCTCAAATCAAAAGAGAAACAAACGATGCTTACGAAGCAGTTCAGGAATTATTAAAAACGGAAAAATAATCAATAAAGACCTGACAGGTTTCAAGAACCTGTCAGGTCTTTCATATTACTTTATAAAACATGAGATACTTACTATTCACAATTATAACTATCGCACTTTTTGCTTGCGATGCCGAAATTCCAAATCCTAAAAAATTAGGTTATCAAGGTATTCCAACCTTTGAAACTCAAGTTGATGAAAATGGAGATTCTGTACAAGTGGAAATTCCTTTTGTCGTACCAGAATTCAGATTTTTAAATCAAGATAGTAATTATGTTACGAATGCTGATTTTGAAAATAAAATCTATGCCGTAGACTTTTTCTTTACAAAATGTCCGTCGATTTGTGTCGATTTGACTCGTAGCATGTTACGCATTCACGATGAGTTTAAAGACGATGACAGAGTTGCGTTGATTTCGCATTCGATTGATTATTTGAATGATTCGGTTGCTGTCTTGAAAGAACACGCTGTTGATTTAGGTGTTGAAGCACCAAAATGGCATTTTGTGGAGTGTGATCGTGACCAAACTTACGCTTTCGCTAAACATTATATGAATACAGCGGTTGAAAACGAAGATGCTCCTGGCGGTTACGAACATTCAGGTTACTTGGTTTTGACGGATGTTGATGGACATTTGCGTTCGTATGCAGATGGAACAAGTGCCGAAAAAGTTGATGTCTTTATTGAAGATATTAAAATATTACTCAAAGAAATGGAAAAATAAGGATTGTTAGACTGTTATGATTGTTAAACTGTTTATTCAATAAATAGATAAAAACATTTGAAAACTTGTGCTTTTTATAAAACAATTTAACAGTCTAACAATTCAACAATCTAACAATTAAAATAGTGAAGAAACAAATCACAAATTATTTTCAAAAAATCAATTTGACGAAAGTTTCAAATCTTCGTCAAGTTAGCTATAAATCAAAAGTCGTATATCTGTTTTTTGCCGTTGCTATTTTTACATTGGTAAACAATAGTTGTGAAGCAGATAAATATTCGCATGGCAAAATTTTGTACACTAATTTTTGTGTAAATTGTCATGGTGAAAATGGCGAAAACTTAGCGGAACTCATTCCTCCTTTGGCAAATTCTGATTATTTGACTAAAAATAAAGATAAGGTTGCTTGTCTGATTTATTACGGCTATAAAGGAAAAATGACGGTAAATGGTAAGGAATATAACCAACAAATGCCTGCAAATCCAAGCTTAAATGATATTGATATTGCAAATTTGATTAATTATATCAATAATCACTTTGGAAATGAAAATGGTTATACACAGTTAAAAGAGGTACAAGAAGCCTTGAATAATTGTGAGATCGGAGCAGAAGGAATGATTGAAGGGAAATAATATAACTTCTATTTCGTATTTTGCAAAATCGTATCATAAAGTAACAGAAGACAAAAGATGGAAACTCAACTCATATATTTAATAGTTGGAATAGTTGTCGGTGCAATAGCTGCCTTTTATATGGCAAAATTTAAGTTTCAAGCAGATTTTCAGATTTCTCAAAAAGACTTAATTTCTACAAAAAACTTAGAAGAAAAATACGTTTTACGGGAGTTGTACGAAGATGTAAAAAAACAAATCATTGTGCTAAAAAGAGAACTGATTGATTATCATAAAGATTATCAACGAGTTAGTAATGCTTTGGCAGCAAAAGAACAATTTGCTGAAAATTTGCATCAAAAACTACGAGAGCAAAAGGTTGAATTGGAACAAATACAACAACGCTTGACCAGTGAGTTTGAAAATATCGCTAATAAATTATTAGAAGAAAAAAGTCAAAAGTTTACGACACAAAATCAAGAAAATCTTAATACTGTTTTACAACCATTAAAGGAAAAAATTAAAGAATTTGAAGAACGTGTAGAACGTACTTATATCGATGAAACAAAAGACAGGATTTCTTTAAAGGAGGAAATTGTAAAATTGCGTGAGTTGAATATGCAATTAAGTTCTGATGCAAGTCAATTGGCAAGTGCGTTAAAAGGCGACTCCAAAACTCAAGGTGATTGGGGCGAATATCGTTTAGAAATGTTGTTAGAAAGAGCCGGTTTATCAAAAGATATTCACTTTAAAACGCAAACGAACTTCAAAGATGTAGATGGTAAAGATAAACGTCCTGACTTTATTATTAATTTACCAGAAGATAAGCAATTAGTCATAGATTCAAAGGTTTCGTTAACGGCTTATGAATCGTATTATAATGCTGAAAATGAAGAAGATAAAAAGCATTACTTAAAGGCACATGTTGCCAGTGTTCGTAAGCATTTGAGAGATTTGAATAGCAAAAAATACGAGCAATTATATCAAATCAATACACCAGATTATCTATTAATGTTTGTACCAATTGAACCAGCTTTTGCGATTGCGGTACAAGAAGATAAAAATTTATTTTTAGAAGCATTGGATAGAAATATTGTGATTGTAACGACTTCTACCCTTTTGGCGACCATGCGAACGGTTGCTTATATTTGGAAACAAGAAAATCAGAAAAGTCATGTACTCGAAATCGCTAAACAAAGTGGTTTATTATACGATAAATTCTGTTTGTTTGTAGATGATTTACAAGAAATTGGTAAACGCCTAAATAATGCTCAAACGGCTTATCATGGTGCAATGAATAAATTAACAGAATCCAAAAAATTTGGCGATACACTGGTTGGTCGTGCAGAACGAATTAAGGCTTTGGGTGCAAACGCCTCGAAATCTTTGCCAAAAGAACTTCTGGATAAATTGGATTAAATACATCAGTAGATTGACATATTTACAACGAAAGATCTGGCAGGTTTTAAAAACTGTCAGGTCTTTATGATTTTTTCATTTTCCGAATTTTTCTCGGTGCATACCACAGCCAGTAACCTGTAATTAACATAAAAATCAAACCGAAACCTAAAACATTCATTGATATAAGTTTGAATAAGTCACTGATAATCGAGCCATCATGTAAACTTTCTATCCAATCCGCATGACGTTTTCCGATAGATTTGATTGTTCCGTCAGTACCATCGACTTGTACTTCCCAGCTATTCTTTTTAAATAAAACTTTAGCAATACCTTTCGACGGTCGTACATCAATTCTATTGATTGCATTATCTGTTTCTTCTGGATATTGATTAACCAATTCATTTTGAGCAATTTGTGCGATTTCATCAATAGATTTCCATGTTGATAACTCTTTAGAAACTCCTTTTTGAGTAGAAGGTTGTAAGGTTTCTACATTCTTTTTCCAAGCTAATAAAACACCAGTAATACTACTAATCAGTATCAATATTAATAAAATTAAGCCTAAGTAACGATGCCAAACTCGAAATGTTCTAAGGCTTTTGACGTATTTTTTTATCCAATCCACGTAGTGAAAAATATTTTATTTGGTTTTAATTTTCTTTTACTGTATCAACTATAAACAGTAGACAAATGTACTATTTTTTTAATAGATGTTATTTATTAATGAAACGTGAAGCATAAGTTTAATAAAGAATGAATTGTTTATACTTCACCGAAATTAATATTGTTTATTAATAAATAATATGCTTTCATAGTTTTATCTTTGAGCCCAAAAAAAACTTTCATTATGCAAAATCGATTATCAACCGATATTAATCAAGAAATTCTAAAAATTATTCAAACAAAATTTGATTTTTTAAATGAAGCCGAATTACAAAAAGAAATTGCTGCAAATGCTAAGTTAATGCATTTCAAAGCTGGTGATACTTTAATGGATTATGGTAGCTTTATTCAAATCGTTCCATTAGTTGTTGATGGTGTTTTGAAAGTGATGCGTGAAGATGAAAATGGTAATGAAATATTCCTATATTTTATTAATGCAGGACAATCTTGTACGATGTCATTTTCTTGTTGTATTCGCAATAAACGAAGCGAAATTCGTGCTGTTGTTGAAGATGATGTTACCTTGATTGGCATTCCTGTACAAAGTGTTGATGCATGGATGATGAAGTTTCAGAGTTGGAAAACATTTATTATGAGTAGTTATGATGCTCGACTAAATGAATTGATTTATGCGATTGACAATATTGCTTTTTCCAAAATGGATGAACGCTTAATTCGTTATTTGGAAGATAAATCTTTTGCCTTGAACACAATGACTATTCACACAACACACCAAGATATTGCTACAGATTTGAATGCTTCGAGAGAAGCTGTTTCGAGGTTATTAAAAAAATTAGAAATTAGTAGAAGAGTGAAATTAGGTAGAAACAGAATTACGTTACTTACCGATTTCAATTAACCATTTATTTATAAAAAATCATATTCATTTATAAAATAAACATTGATTATCAACTAATTACAAAAGGCTCATATTCAAAAACAGTGTTTATATTTGTTTTAACAAAAAAAACAAACTACTTTGGTGAACTAAAATTATAAAATTCAGCTTATCAATCACACATTACGCATACCTTTGAGTTAAAATTAAGTCTTACAATACACTACTATTAATATTTCAAGTATAAGAATTGAGTATAATCTTGTTAGAACTAACAAAGAGTGATAGTTTAATGGTAACTACTCAGTATCTATGAAATTCTGCGTTTAATCCCCGAGGTGTCGTGACGCAGCAGGTTAAACTCCGACTCTTTATCTATTACTCCGTTCAAGAAGTTGGCAAACAGGCTACAACTCCGCTTTTAAGGATCAATTTTCGCCTGTTTGAGT
>JBGCFH010000368.1:0-2537 GCA_045106825.1 Saprospiraceae bacterium
AGAATCATTTTCAGGAACAGTAATTGTTCCTGACCAAATTCCATTTCCTTGATCTGTCAATGGATTTGATGTTCCACTCCAATTATTGAAATCACCACTAATATAAGCCGTTGTAAATGGACTTGTATATTGCGACATATCTACACTTACTGTTAAATCAACCGTTGTAGGAGCTACGACACAAGCAACACAAGATTCCCAACAAACTGTCGGTACAGTCATGTTTGTATTACCATATATTAATAATCTATTAGTAAATGCACCTGTTGTTTTAGTACATGGTTCGCCACCTGTAAAGTTTTCTTGAGTTCCATCCGCAAGGAATTTATATTCAATAGAATCATTTTCAGGAACAGTAATTGTTCCTGACCAGATACCATTTCCTTGGTCAGTCAATGGATTCGCTGTTCCATTCCAACTGTTAAAACTACCAAATACATAAGCAGTTGTAAATGTGCCTGTATATTGCGACATATCTACACTTACAGTTAAATCAACTGTCGTAGGATTTGTAACACAAGCAGTACAACTATTCCAACAAACAGTTGGTACAGTCATATTCGTATTACCATAAACTAATAATCTATTGGTATTTGGTCCAGTTGTTTTAGTACATGGTTCAGCACCAGTAAAGTTTTCTTGATCATTCCAACCATCAACCGTAAACTTATATTCAATAGAATCATTTTCAGGAACTGTGATTGTTCCTGACCAAATTCCGTTTCCTTGATCCGTTAATGGATTCGATGATCCACTCCAATTATTGAAAGAACCATTAATAAATACACCATTCGCTGTCGAACCTGTGTATTGAGACATATCAACCGAAAATGTTAAATCAATTGTTGGCGTTGGAGCAGGACAAGTTGTATCTGCCGAACAAGTTTCAAAACAAGTCATGATGGTTGTATCATTCCAAATCAATGGTAAAATACGATCATCATAGTTTATAGGATCTGAACAAGGTAAACCTTGTAGATTTTCTTTTGCATTCCAACCTGATGTACTACCATTTAAGAAGATATAGTTACCAGCTATTCCTTGATTTTTAGTAACTGTAATTTCCCAAATTCCATCGTTATTTGAATCAACCATTGGATTGTCCCCAGGATTTCCGAAGATTCCACCACCTGCAAGGAAAATTCCTGTAGGATCAACTGTAATATTTGCTGTATTTACTAAGAAGGTAATATCAACTGTCGCTGGAGGACTCGCAGGACAAGCCATACAACTATTCCAACAAACGGTATCTAATGTCATATTCATATTACCATATGACAAAAAGCGATTTGTAAAACCAAATGAAGTCTTTGTACATGGTTCAGTACCTGTAAAACTTTCTTGAGCACTCCAATCATCAAGTGAAAATTTATATTCAATAGAATCATTTGCATTTACTGTAATTGTACTTTGCCATATTCCATTTCCTTGATCGGTTAATGGATTCGCCGTTCCACTCCAATTATTGAAAGTACCACTAATATAAGCTGTTGTAAATGAACTTGTATATTGCGACATATCTACCGAAACAGTTAAATCAACCGTTGTAGGAAGAGGAGGCGAATGAACAATCTGAATATTTGCTCTTTCGTTCTTTAAGTCAGACAAAGTCGAAGGAGCAGAAGAACTTGCGGTCTTTTTTACGACCAAATCATCTGGTGCGGTTGATTCCCAGCGGAACTTTATAGCTCCATTTCCTGAAAATGCGGGTGTAGATACTTGTGAACAATCCCAATCTACAGAGATTTCTAACGCACCACCTGTATAAACAAATGGTTGAGAGAATGAAAACGGCATCCAACCATTTGCACCTGGGAAATTATTAGTAGTATTATAAGTATTATTAACGACCATCGTAGAACCTGATATCAAATTTGCCCAAGTATCTGTTGTTGCACCAGTTGCCGATGAGTTTTTGATATATATCTGTAAAGTTGCATTACCACTACCGATAATAACATTAGAAGAAGCTAACTCCCACTTTAATTCAGAAATAGAAGCACCAGATACAATTCCTGCTGCTGCCAGTTCACTTGCAGTATAGACTTGATGCCAACGAGAGAAAACCGTTGTTGAGTTTGTATCAGCACGTTGGAAAGGGCCTCTTGTACTTGAAGAGGATGTTCCTGTTCCAATTGTCGCTGTTGTCTGTGCTAAAGCCATATCGCTAAAAAGCAACAGTAGCCCAAGCAATAGGATAAAAGGTGATCTTAAAAATTTCATAAAATAGTTTTATTTAGTAAAATTTAGATAAAATAAAAAACCCACTGATTAAATGAATTTGATATAGTTTTATATTTAGTTATAGCAATTATTCAAAGATTAGTTATGATTCGAAATAGAAATAAAATTAATCTTAAAACTTCATTCTAATTTTTAATGAATTTTCAAAAAAGAGGTTCTTTATGATTTTACGTGGTTTTGAATATTTTGATGCTAAGTAACGGCCCCGAGGACTCGGGGCTGCCGAAAATATCACAAACTCATACGGCAGCTAAAGCAGCCGCTACTGTAAACCACATAGAATCATAAAGAGC
>JBGCFH010000369.1:0-9552 GCA_045106825.1 Saprospiraceae bacterium
TAGCAAATCAATACAGCCAATCGGCTAATAGATATTTACCATACCTTGAACTTAACGCACCCGAATACGAACACGCTTACGAAGCAATGTACAACTTACTTCTCTCAATGTACAATGCAATGGTGCATAAGCAATGTCAAACCGACATATTACACCATCAGATGGCAGCAACTTACGGAAAAGAAATGGCAGATAAATACATTCAAGAAGTAAATGACATTGATGTAAATAAAGCAATAAAGCATTATTTCAAGTACGAAACAGTAATTAAGCCAATAAGAGAGTATTCTGAAAAGGAACATCTTAACTTCATTGCAATAACGAATTATTGGAAACCATCAAGTAAACCGCACTTTCGACAGAACACAGTTGATGATATTACAGATTGGATAGACCCTTTCGGTGATTTATTTATGACGTATGCTTCAAACTCTAATCAAGGTCAATTCTTTACGCCTGAGCACATTTGTGATTTTATGGCTAAAATAATAAATCCTATAGGGGGTTTAGTTGGTGACCCTACTTCGGGTTCAACTCGAACAATACTTGCAGCATACGCTAACGCAAAGCACTATAAAAACAAAAATAAAGAATTATTTGACACCTTTTACGGCGTATCTAATGATATTGATGGATTATGTGCGAAAATGTCAGCTATTAATATGCTGCTACATCATGTTCCTGGTGAAACTATTTGTGGCGATGGACTTGATGAAGAAAGAGGACGTTGGGCGGTTAAAACTCGTTACTTTTTTGGTGCAAAAGGAGCGGAAGCGTATCACAAGCTATTAGGCAACGATATAAAGATGCAGTACATTAATATGGTTTATGATAGTTATGGTATTGAGCATGACGAAAACGGTGTAAAATGTGGATTAGGAACTACAATGAAAGTAGTGTTTGAAGCTAACGAGATATTCCATCAACAATCAAGATACTTTTCTAAAATGTTAGCAGTGCTTTGTCCAATTGAACATACTGCTAATTACAATGCAGGACAATCTTGGAAACAGGAAGCTAAGGAAAAGCATCAAAAAGCATTAGAAGAAGCTCAAACGGCACTCGTTTTAACGGAAAAACAAAAAGAGTTGTTAAAAAGAGAGCAGAAACTTAAACAGCCAAAAAAGGCAAAAAAGAAAAAACCCGTGGCTGTTCCAAATAATCAAATATCTCTTTTTTAGTTCCTTTTAGTTTAGGCGATAGCTGTAAATAATATTAATTGCCTCCTGTAGCTTCATCACTTTTTCTTTAACCTTTTCAATCTCCTTTCCATACACTCTCCAATCTTCCGAAGCAATCAACAAATACATTTCTTTACCCATTTTTATGACAACACAACTTTGCACATCATTCGCAAGCATAAAACTCGAAAACCTTTTGAAGTTTCTATTATCAGATGTATTACTTATTTCAATTCTACCATGTTGATTGACCTCTTCAAAAAATCTTGCATAGTAAGCGGATGGAGTATTGTCTAAAAAAGAATGCGTTCTGTTTGTTGACTTACTATTTTTGATATGCAATTCCGTTCTTAGTTTATCTGTTCCATTTCTGTACAACCTAAACAATACTAAATGATTGAGCCATTTGCTATCTTTGTTTTCATTTCTACTTATTTTCTCCATCTCATGTATAATGCCTATTTCAGCTACTCGCCTAATAGACAAGTATTTACCGCTTTTAGAATCAAATAAGTTTTTAAGAGATTGGTTTTTAAAGTTTTTAGCAATCCAACCAACAAGCCCTGTCACGACAAGAATTGCAGCATAGGTTAGCTTATCAATGTTTTGAAGTATCATTTCCATGATGAAATGTTTAAGTGTTATAATAGGTGTAATAAAAAAGAGGATTGAAGTATGACACCACAACCCTCTTTTTAGTTATGAATTTTTCCTTGTATTTCTGCCTATTTTACGTTTCGGCTTATTTTTTTCCTCCAACTCTTTTAACTTTCTGTCTTGCTTTTCTTCCGTCCAATATTCAATCTCTTCATCAACTTCTTCGATTCTAACTCCATCTGCATCTGTTATTTCAACAAAAGACTTTGCACCTTTGATAATACTACCTCCTATTCTCGTTCCTTTACCTCCGACATCTTGGAAGTTGTCATTATCATACTTGAACTCTAAACAGCTAATAGCGATAGGCACTTGTTTCCCTGTTGCTGCCAATAAACGTTGCTGAAATGGATTAATGCAGTTCCAAGACAACTCAACGTAATCAATATCTTTATGACAAAACGTTCTGTTGATTTTTAAGCTACGTGTTAGAACAAGCTCTTCAAAGCTAATTCCTTCCTTGACCATCAAATCAATTCCCGATGAGCCTTTTTCTTTATCTTCTTCGGTAATTAACTCGTCAAAATCATGGTCGAACAATTCATTTTCTTCGTGTGCATTCAATTGAATTGCATCGTGAAAGATTAGTATTCTTTGTGCTACATCAGCAGGAATACCTACAAACATTACTTTTTTCATTTGTTATATTTTTTAACCTTTTTGGTAAACAATTCCGTTTTTGTCTTTGTAAAATTCACCCTTCTTAATCTCTTCGTTTAAATGTATTGAAGAGGGTTCATTTATGCTCAAATCATTGAAAATAGGATTTCCTGTTTTACCATTAAAAGATAATGGAACTACTACATTATTCACATTGACCTGTAATGTAATAATATCCAAATCCGAATTATAAAAGAACAATCCTGTCTTAAACTTCTCATCCCCTTTTGGTATTGCATTTTCTTTTTGCAAGTCAGTACGCAAAGGAGCTAATACAGTAGCAGGATTACTTTTAATCTTTCGAAGACGCTTTTTTCTTAACTCTGTTATTGTTGTTGTCGCCATTTATAAACCTCTTGCTTTAGTTTCGTCTGAAACATCTTTATCCAATTCTTTTTCAAATAATTTACGCTTATTGTAATTACTACCTAACATAACCGTAGTAATTGAGCCGCAGACGGTCATAGCAATAGTATGAAAGTAGCTACTTTCAAGAACGCCAATAAATAAGGCGGTAGCACAAATAACAAATATAAATACAAGGCTAAAAAACCCTGCTGTTTTTAAATCAATATTGCTAAAAAACTCTTTCATATTAAGTGATATTTAATGTGTTTTTATAAATATAAAAAGGTTGACTATCTTATCAAAGAAAATCAACCTTTTTAGTGTTTTTTATACTAATTATTTTAATGTTTCATAAACCTTAAAGTTTCGATATTACCACTTTTAACTAAAGTAATATTGTAAACACCCGATGTAAAATCAGATAATTCTAATGTTACTTGATTACTTTCTGTTAAGTTAATAGTTTTAATTACTTGACCCAAACTGTTAGTAATAGTAACAATACCATCTCCTCGAACATCTAATTGACCCGAAGCCCCATCGTTACCTAAAACTTTAAACCCTGTATTATCGTTTAAAAACGGTACTAAAACAATATTACTATACTCATATTGACCATCAAAATCAACCTGCTTTAAACGGTAATACCCATTCTCTGTTATGTCTTGCCTATAAACCGAAGCCGTTTTCGCTCCGTGAACAAAATCAATTTTCTCGAACGATTCACCATTAAGGCTAAACTCAATATCAAATCCTTTGTTATTTTCTTCCCAAGCAGTCGCCCATTCAAGATATTGACCTTCTTTAACATACTTAAAGTAAAGGAGTTCAACAGGTAATGGATTTGTTTCAATAAAAACATCACCATCGTTCACTACTAACGATTCAGATTGACCGTTACAATTATAACTAAAAGACGCTCCATTTGTTCCACCGTAAGTGAATGTAATATCTGTGTTGTCACCGTTAAAATTCAATGTTACAGTTGAATAGATAACTGTGTCAATCCCCTGTCCTTGAATGACTAAGCTGTCATCATTTTGATTGACAGGAGTGAATGTAATTTCGCAATCGGCAAAAGCTAAAAGCGATACGCATAAAAATAATAGTGTAAATAAATTCTTCATTAATAAATATTTTAAAAATTATGAAAACTAAATATAATAAAGTTATTTCAATAATACTAATTTTAGTTATAGTAATGATACTTTTAACTACTGATTTTAAGCCTTTCTATGATAAAAGGTTTCACATACTGTTTGACGAAAACTTCCATATAATAATTCATTTCACTATCTTCTTTTTTGTAACAAGTGCTTTGTATTATTTATTCAAGTTTAAGCCAATAATTATAACATTGGCATTTATCATTAGCATCGGAGGGGAATACATACAGCATTTTAGTCCCGAAAGAAGTGTTTCATTAAAGGATTACGTAGCTAATGTTTTAGGATTTTTATTAGCTACGTATCTTTTTAGTGAAATCAAAAACAAATAATTATAAACCATTGTATTCCGTTTCAGTTATCAATCTCCAACTTGACCCATTCCAACTGATTCTTGCATCACCTATACCGTCCGAGTTTGAATCATGCCAAACGTCCATTGATTCACCTAAACCTAAAGTTAATGCGTTAATTTCGGATGTCGTCATAACAGGAACTTTTACGCCTTTGGTTGCTTCGATTGTTCCATCAACAAACATATCATTATTAAACTTAGTACTGTCAATATAATATTCTACAAGATGATTACCTATCTGTCCAACTGTAATTGATTTTAAGCGTATATCTCTATAATTATCCGATAGCAAATCCACAGCATCGCTATAATTATCCATATCTTGACCACTAATACGCTCAACCAAAAGCGACTGATTCGGTGCTATATTATGCAAATTAGTAGTATCTACAATAATATGCTGTTGATTTATAATATATCCGTTGTTGTCTATGCTTGAAACGTTTCCAAACGTATTGTTATTTGGGAACTTTTGATTTTCTGTTTTTACTTCGGAATCGGCAAAATGCCCTAATTTATCATCTTTATAAAGTATTTGTAACCTTTGATAACCAGATTCGCTTATGCCTTTTATTTCCAACGCTCCCCAATTATCATTTTCTATTTTCAATTGATTATTAATAACCGTTGAATCTTCATAAAGTGTTAATCCATGCCAAATACCAACAGAATCCCTTGTTGGTAGGTTGCCGTATGGCGTTAAAAAAGGAGTTCCTAATCCCATTTCTGATAGTTTTGCAGTCAAACTATCAATATTCGTTTTCCGAGTTACATAGCCAAACCCTACTACATAATCTCCAACACCGATTAGAGTGTTTCCATCTAATATTGAATATGGCTTTTCGGCAATGTTATTAATTTGTCCATTAACGTTTATTGAAATCATTGAGATTAACCCAATAAACAATACTAATAAAATATTTTTCATGTCTTTTTTTTAATGTTAAAAAAATAGGTTTCACCTAATTAAAGATAAAACCTATTAGATATTTTTAAGGATAGACCCTATGTGTTAAAATCCCATAGGTCCATCGTCGAATCCTATAGAACCATCATCAAAACCCATAGGGTCTATAACTTTACCGGTGACATTGAACCATCATTGTTAATAGCTAATCTCCAATCTGAACCGTCAGGTGATTTGATGACAGGACCAAATGTTGCATCCCATACAATATTCGCTTTAGCCGTAGCCGTAGAACCTGTATTTAACAAGAATGAACCTCCACTTTCAACCGCAACTGTACTGTTAAACTTCACTCCTGCATCAAAATCAGCCGTTCCATCAAACTCCCAATTGCCTGTGATTGTTTCATCAACTGCTTTATAAGTAACCTCGTTTTTCAAATCATCAGTGATTTCATCAAACATTGTCTGAACAGTTGTTGCACCGAATGTATTTGTGTCAGTAACTGCACCTGCAGAAACATCAACTTTCAATCCTGCCGCACTCAATGTTGCATCGTTGTCTGTTGGGTCTAACTTCACCGCAATAACTCCTGTCGCAGTTGTGTAGTCAATACCATTTCCACCGCTGAACTTCGCACGAATTGCTGAATCTTCAATACCTGGCGTTTCAATCAAAGTGAAATCCGTTGCATCTCCTGCACTTCCACCATTGTGTTGGTATGATTTACCCGAAGTTGGAATGTGAACTACATCACTCTCTTGTGCTTCCGTTCCTGCTGTATAATTCGCAGCAATCCATAATGCCAAAGTATCTTCTGTCGCTGTGAATTGATTGATACGAGCCAATGGCTTATAAACAATCTTTCCGTCATCGTCAATCTCTAAGAAGTTTGCACTATCCGCATGAACAGTCAATTGCTTAGAATATATACCATCGCTGTATTTCCTAATAGAATTTCCTGCCGTTGCTGATACTTTTACAGAAGCAGTCGCTACTCCATCGGTGACAGAAAAATCAATAGTGTCAGAATCGTCAAAAGAAGCAGCAACTAAAGCATCACCGTAGCCAACACTTCCACTGCTAACAACTAATACTTTTCCATCTTGACCTGTTGCGTCAAACTCAAAGCCTACTTTTCCGCCTGTGATTACAGCTTTCACCAAACCACGGTCTTCAAACTCAATAGAATCTGCATGATTGACATCAAAAGCCGTTCCTGCCGAAGCCGAAACACCAAACTTTGTCATCATTGGAGATTCTAACGTACCCGCAGCACTTGCATATTGAAGCGTATTGCTGTCTGTGTTCCCATACACATGACCTACTTTCAATTGGTTGCCTGATGCTAATGCACCAATTGTAGCGGCGTCTCCCTGTGCCGGAATCATTAAATGATTACCCATTTTATCGTTTTTTTAGTTACTAATTAAATGTTGATATTGCTCAGACACATCAACTGTATCTAAACTTTCATCGTTATTTATTTTCAAACAAAATATTTTGGTTTTATCTTTTGAATAAACCAAAATACATTCTTTTATATCTTCTGCTTTTTTTACTTCATATAATTCAAGTAAGAATGTTCCATAAGAAACACCATTTTCAACTTGAATTAATCTTTGTCCGTTCGGTTTGTAAACAATTATTTTATTTAACCCTTCAAATAACCTTTTTTGACCATTTACGTTCGGAACATAAAGGTTATTCCCTTTTTGAGCGTGACAACTGAATCCCGACGTTCGCTTTGAGTTGCTTGTTTTTATTGAATACAACCCATCTTCTTCTGCCACAATCGGTATGTTAATTACATTTCCAACATCTCCTATTTTGCCGATTCGTTTAATCTTATAGTTAGCCATCACCATTGATTGTGACGCTAACTGTACCTGTCAAATCGTATTGCTCAAAGTTCAATAATGTTATAATTAATAATTGAAGAGTTGGCTCATTGATGTAGGTCCAATTAGAATCGTTATTGCTTTCGATAACGTTTCCGAGTGAATTGGTAAGTGTTATTTCAACATTATGATTCCATTCTTCAATCGAAGCATAATTAACAATTATTTCATAAGTGCCACCCTCTTTTTCAACAGCAACATAATCTTCCGAATAAGTATTTATATTCCCATCGTTTTGTTCTGTTTGGTCAATTGCACTTAATACAATATAGTTTAAATTATTTAAAGTTCCAATCGTTTCTTTTTTCTTACATTCTTCTACACCATTCAAATCAACACCCAAGCTATCATACAAAGGAAAAACATTAATATTCTTTCTTTGTAGCCGTCTGCCAAATGTAAGCAGTAATGATTTATCAACTATGTCGTTTAATGTAATCATATCTTAATTCCGTTTACGTAAAGGTTATTTGGTAGTACATTTGGTGTTTCAACAAAGCTCATGAAATATTCAGACACTACAGTTTCACAGTCGTCTGTAAACTCAATGACTCGTTTAAACCTAACAAGTTTTTGAGAACCAATTGCTCCTATTGTATTAGTATCTGTTCCGTCACAATTGCTTGTATCGCTTCCCGATAAAAAAGTATTTTCGTATTCAAAAACTGCATTTAATACATATCCATCATCAAAAGTAAAATCAAATTCAGCAATTATTCCATCCCAATTGAAAATATTATTGACTGATGTAAAGATTGATTCACCATTAGTTGTTGTGATTGCTCCTGCACTTAAAGTCTGAATAACGTTTCCATTGCTTTTTTGCTTAAAGGTTAAAGTTCCTGAATTTGCTCCTATTGACCCACAACGCTTTCCTTTTATCGTCCATTCTATCGTATTATTTTGCGGATTAGTACATTCTGTCCAAAAATAAGCCATTGAATTAAATACATCACATTGTGGAATCGAATCTCCTAATGTCCAAGTCAATCCATTGTCTAAGCTATAATAAACCTCGTCCGATTGAACGTTTGTTGGGACAGGATTTAAAGGTACTTTGTTTGCTATATAAGAGTTTTCTCCACTCGTAGATACTATTCCATCGAAAATCAAATCAGCATCATCTACACAAACGATACATGCTGCAATATTAAACGTCACATCACATATAGCGACACCTAAGTAAGTCGTTATTTCAACTTGAAAAGTTTCTGTTACGTCATTTTGAGGATAAACATTTTGAGAATAGACAAGTATATTGTTTCCTATAATATTGTAAGTCCCATATTGAGGAGGTGAACCTATAATCTGAATAGATTGAATGTACAATCCCGTTGGTTGGATTAAATCGTTAAAGTTTATTTGAGTAGGCATTGCTGATTTACAGTCATCAAGGTCTTTTGAAAAAGGTAATGCAGTTAGGTTTCCAAAAGACACCACTTTTGTATCTGCACATCCTTTTTGAGAAAATCCTCTAACTGTTCTATTACCCGAACCTGTCGGTAATGACAATATCTTTTCAGTTGAAATAACAGCACCATTTATATCTAACCATTCTACCCAAAAAGATTCGTTCGCTATAACAGTTGCAATTGTATCTAATCTTGATTCTACAGTTGTTGCAGTTAAATCAAAATCATAGCAAGGGTTTTTAACAGTAATTACCTTTGAAGTAGAACATCCCGAACTATCAATTACACGAATTAACAACTGAATATCTTCACAAACCTCATTGATTTCTAAATCAATTGTCAATGAAGTTTCGTTATAGTTTTCAATTGTCAACGTTTCTTCTCCATTAATATTCATATCACAAGATCCAACTTGTTCAACGATAACAGTCACCGGAAAATCATTTGTCGAAATGTCTAATATTACTTTTTCTTCTACCATTATCCTATGATTTCTATTTCAAGGTTACATTCTCGAATTGTTAAATCAATATCTAAACTACATTCTATGATACTAACATCTAATTCACATTCTACACAATCTTGCTCAAAACGATTTATTTCAAATAATTGAATAGACTTAAACAACAAATACCTCAATAGCATTAAATACTCTAATAAACATTCATACTTACTCCTGTCAATAGGTTTTCCTAAAGCCATGCTCGTCAAATAAGACTTGATTAGATTATCAACCCTACTGATTTCCTTTGTTATTTTATAAATGTCATCCATTACACTACTAAAGTTGCTTCAATGAAAGGATTGGTTTGGTCATTTACTATTTCAACAATATTGATGTCATATTCCTTTACAATCGTAGGACACCCATTATTAAAAGTTATCGTTCTACGCCACTTGAATTGCTTTTGGCTTCCTGCTCGAATAATAGGTGTAGCATCGTCAATTACTCCATCACAAGTAGG
>JBGCFH010000037.1:0-4053 GCA_045106825.1 Saprospiraceae bacterium
CAACAGATAATATTGCAAGTTTAAGAGGATTAAATATATCTCCAAATCCTGCTAAAGACTATACACAATTGAATATAGCATTTGAAGAATCGGTTGATTTGACAGTAAGAATTGCTGATGTTACAGGTCGTGTATTAGAAACTCGTAATGCTGGCAGTACGACTGCTGAAGAAATGCGTTTTGATGTGTCGAACATAACAGAAGGTGTTTACTTTATGCAAATTATCGCTGATGGTCAAATACTTACGAAGCGTTTTGTAGTTGTAAAATAAGATTTAAATTTTTTTTTAAGTAAAAAAAATTAAATTAAAATTTTTGATTTTTGAAGTCCGAATTTTACAATTAGTAAGGTTCGGACTTTTTTTTGCGTGTTAAAAAAATGTCATCCTTTGTATCATTTGGTATTTTTTATAGGACAAGCAAATTAATATTTCTCAAATTAACTTAACTTTAAATGAACTATTTATATATTTGCTAACGTAGGTTAAAGCCATCTCCATTAATAATTTATCTTCCATTTATTAAAAACGAAATTTTGAAAAAAGTGTGTATTATCAAAATTTTATAATTTTGATAATACACATATATACTTTAATTATATAATTTTTATATCTAAACTGTTTTTTATGAAAGCACTTAACAAGTACTTTTTAGTTTTTTTAAGTGTGTTCGCTTTTAATATTGGAGCAAATGCACAATGTACGGGTCTTACGGCACCGTTTACAGAAACCTTTGATGGTACAACATTACCAATATGTTGGACAGAGTCTGCGACATCAGGAGGACCTTGGGATATTACACCAACTTTTTTCAACTTCGTACAATGTAATGCGGCTACTGACCATACTGGTAACAATGGCAACTTTATGGGAGTTGATATGTCAGGTACAGATGCAGGTGTTGTTTTAACAACAGCTGATATTAATGTTTCTGCCTTGACCGTTCCTTATGTAAGATTTTTCTACTGGATGTGTGGTGTAGGATATAGTCCGGCAAATGAATTATATGTAGAAGCATTTGATGGTACAAACTGGAATATTGCTGGTTCTATTACGACATCTACAGCAGGTTGGGAGCCATTTGGTTTTGATTTATCAAGTCATGTCTATAATGGTAATTTTGTAAGACTTCGTTTTAGAGCAGAGTCAGGTGGTAGTGGTTCAGATTTTTATGGTGACCATGGTCTTGATGATGTATCTGTGATAGAAGCACCAACTTGTTTACCGGTTGATAATGTAACAGCTACAGATATTGGTAATGGTACGATTCAAGTATCTTACACACCGAGTACAACAACTCCTCCTGTAAGTTATAATATTGAATATGGCCCTGCAGGATTTTCACCAGGCTCGGGTACGGTTGTCAGTACGACAAATACAACCTATGATTTTGTTAACCTTGGTGGTTGTCAAACTTGGGCTTTTTATGTAACACCTATCTGTGCTGGTAATGATGTTGGTCTAACGGCTTCTGTTGTTACGGCTTCTTATGTTGATGTATTAAATGCTCCGTATAGTGAAGCATTCGCAGGTTCAAGTATTCCTGTATGTTGGACACAAAACCAAACAACCGCTTTCGCTCAATGGAAAACAACAGGAGCTCCTTATGCTTTTGGAACGACACCAGTTGCCTCAAATACTTCTGATGGATCAACCTTTGTTTGGTTAGATATGAGTTCAACAGCAACACCAAAATACTTAACAATGCCTGAAGTTAATATTTCAGGAATTCCTACTGCGGCTTTATCTTTCTGGCTATGGAGTGATGCTTCTTTAAATATAAATTCTGCTCAAAATACCTTAGTGGTAGAAGCTTCTAATGGAGCAGGTGGCTGGAATTTGATAGCGACTATTAATCAAAATGCTCCAGATTGGCAATTTAAATTGTATGATTTAGCTAATTTTACTTATGGCACAAATAACGATTTAGTTCAAATTCGTTTTAATGGTATTAGACAAACAGCAACAGGTAATCCTACATACAATGATCTTGTATTAGATGATATTAAAATTGATGCGTTACCTTCGGCTGCTTGTACAGCTGTAATGGCACCAGATACGACAGACTTTGAAGATGCAGGTTCCTTGAATCCTTGTTGGGAACAAATAGTTTCTCCTACGGATGATTTTGACTGGTCAATCGGTACAGGTTCTACAGGAACACCAAATACTGGGCCTTCAGGCGCTCATGATGGGATGTATTATGCTTATATCGAATCTTCTGCACCAGCTATGGCAGGTCATGAGGCTATTTTGATGTCGCCACCTATCAATACAGCAAACTTAATGAATGCTCCAGCATTATATTTTAACTACCACATGTATGGTAATAACGCTGCTAATTTAAAAGTAGAATATGAAATATTTGGGTCAGGCCTTTGGAGAACAATCTGGGAATCAACAGGCGGAACTCAAAGTTCGGAGACAGATTCTTATTTAGCAGCTTACGCTCCTATTCCTGATGCTGCTAATTCAATTATGAGAGTTCGTTTTATCGCCACTGTAGGGTCTGGGAATGCAGAACGATCAGATATTGCAATTGATGGAATTAGAGTTCAAAATGTATTAGCTGATGATTTAATGGTTACAAATATAACTACACCAGGCAATGGTTGTGGCTTAGGTATTACACCTCTTACTGTTGAGGTAACAAATCGTGGCTTTAATAATCAAAATAATATTCCTGTTTTTGTTGCTGTCAATGGTGGAGCACCTATTGGTGCGAATATTCAAGGACCAATTTCAGGTAACGGTGGAACAGCAACTGTTGATGTATTCGTAGATATGACTAACTTAGGTCAATATGATATTATGGCCAATATCGTATTAGCAACGGATGAAGTACCGACTAACGATATGATGACGGCAATGGCTTATAATCAACCGAATATCAATACAGAATATAGCGAAGAGTTTGAAGGAATGGATGGATATTGGTATGGAGAAGGTGACTGGGAACATGGTATGCCTACGGGGACAACTATCTCAGGTGCTGCTGCAGGTAGTGAAGCTTTTGTTACAAATCTTTCAGGTGATTATTCTGATGACCAAATGTCTTATTTATACTCTCCTTGTTTTGATTTATCAGGTATGACTTCGCCATCTTTACGTTTCTCTATCAATTGGGATATTGAAGATAATAATGATGGTGCTTGGTTAGAATATTCTGTTGGTGGTGGTGCTTGGACTAAGTTAGGAGTAGATAACAGTTCAGGGCAAAATTGGTATAACGATGATGTACCAAATAACAATATTGGTTGGGCTTGGTCTGGTACAGGATCTGAAAGCTCAGGCGGATGGCTTGATGCGATTATCGACTTATCTACTTCTGGTCTAACTCCTTCTGCAGATACTCGTTTCCGTTTCGTGGTATTAAGTGATGCTACAAACGGTAATGAAGGTTTAGGTATTGATAACTTTGGTGTCTTTGATGGCCCTTGTGTTGATGTGGTATTCAATGAAACTCTAACAGATGAGACAGCGGCTAATACTGCTGATGGCTCAATCGTTTTAAATCCTGTCGGAGGTTTTGGTAACTACACTTATCTTTGGTCTGATGGGTCAACTGGTAGTAGTATTTCTGGTTTAATAGCAGGTACTTATACTGTTACTGTAACACATGTAGGAACAACAACGTGTACGACAACAGGTTCTTTTACTATTATGACAATATGTCCTTCTGATTTAGGATTATCTACTTCAAATAATCCTACAATTGGTGATGGTACTTCTGAAGGGTCTGCTAATGTTGTCGCAACAAGTGGTCTTGCTCCTTATACTTATGCTTGGGATAATGGTACGACAACTGACCAAAATTTCAATTTAGCCGCAGGTGATTATACTGTAACCGTAACAGATGCAAACGGTTGTACAGACACTATTACTGTAACTATCAATACGGAATATTTAGATGCAACAGATAATATTGCAAGTTTAAGAGGATTAAATATATCTCCAAATCCTGCTAAAGACTATACACAATTGAATATAGCATTTGAAGAATCGGTTGATTTGACAGTAAGAATTGCTGATGTTACAGGTCGTGTATTAGAAA
>JBGCFH010000370.1:0-2635 GCA_045106825.1 Saprospiraceae bacterium
TGACGACACCGTCGACATTGATTCAATTCAATACAGCGTATTGAATTGGATTGATGTTGATGGTGTTGTCACTGTGTTGTGTGATGTCCGATCCGCTTGCGGTCGGTAAGTCATACAACGCAGTGACAACACGAAGTGTCGGCACGAGACGTTGCTATGCAATCCGAAGGATTGCATAGCAACGTTCGCAGAAACGCCGTAGCCGATTTTTATCGGCTATGGACGATTCTGCTTTTGTTCTGCATCCGTTTTTTATTTTTTGCAGTTACAAAAACCTCCTAATTGTGTTTTGTTATCTTTTTTTGTAAATACCATAACAAATCCCTCTTCACGTAACTTTACATCTTCAAAAGTAACATTTTTAGGTAAATGAAAATGAAAATAATAACACAACTGAGTTTCCGTTTGACAACTTGGTTCTCCAAATAAAGTGGGTATTTCTTCAAAACTCAAATTAACAACACAATCATAATAATATTTGGTAATCATATGAGAAAACATATGACTAACAACATAACTATTAGTTTCTTTAACAAAAAATACATTTTTATTAATGAACTCAATTAATTCAGGACACTTTTCACCTTTTAAACTAAGATTTTCTTTGGTAATCGTAGGGTTTATAGGATAAATGTTTTTTTGGCAACTTATTAAGATTATGCTAATAAAAAGGAAAATTATTTTTTTCATCGTTTTAGTATTTAATTATTTTTTTAGAGGTTGAGATTCCATTTTCATCATAAATTTTAAGAAA
Organism: Saprospiraceae bacterium; assembly: GCA_045106825.1. GTDB lineage: Bacteria > Bacteroidota > Bacteroidia > Chitinophagales > Saprospiraceae > CAWVWD01. Next base: position 755 of record JBGCFH010000370.1, read on the forward strand.
ATAAATACCTTGTGATAGTTGAGATAGATTAAATTCTTCAAATAAATTATTTCCTCTTTTTTGTAATAATAATTGCCCTTGTGAATTAAAGATTTGCATTGTATAATTACCAATAATATTTGATGTTTCAACCATTATTGAACTATTAGTTGGATTTGGATAAACAGAAATATCTAATTGCTTAATCTTTTTATTGGTAACATTTATGATACTACAATAACTTATGTCAATCATATCCATTGGTGGTAAACAAGCATTAGATGGTGGATTAACAGCACTAATATCCATTATATAATCTCCACCCATTTTTGCAGTAATATCTAAATTTCTAAAAAAAGGAGATGTTATTGGACGTGTTTCCCACCACATTGTATTAATTTGACTATTACTGTGATTTAGTAAATGAGCGTGACCTAATTCATGTAGTGCAATAGTTTCAAAATCGAAAGTATTTAGAGGTAGAGGTGGAACTTCATTTATGTCTGTATACCATAAATTTTTGGTAGAAAAGGTTATCATGAATTTACTGAGGTATGGTTGTGTACTTCCTGTACAATTAGGAATTAACCAAAGTTTAGTACGTGCAGGAACATCTATAGGTAATGTCGTATCTAATTTAATAAATATTTCATTTCCTATTGGTGTATTAGGAATAGTATCATTTATTATAAAATTTACACCTGTTTCACAACGCCAAGTTATTAAAGCTCTTTCAAAGGCATCTTTTGCTCCCGGTATGGTAAGGTTATTAGTAAAACTTGTATCTAATGATAGAGTATAACCACCTTTAATATTACGTTTAATCAAAGTTAATTCAATTGGTGTGAACGTACCATTTCCTAAATTTGTGTTTTTAGTTGATATAGAAAAAGTAACATTTAATGTACTATCACTTTGCGGTGAAGTAACTCCAACATCAGAAATAACTTTTATTTTTCCTGTTCCTGCATAATAATTATCACTAAAAGAAATACCGTCATTACTTCCATAAGAAGTAACCTTTACTTTTATCATAGTGTTAGACCACGATATATATTCTGTTGAATAAGGTCGTATCCATTCGATAAATAAAGGACCTTCTCTTGCATTTGTAAATTCGACATAACCTAAATCCCGATAATTCCCAAATCCTGTACCCACAATAGTAATCGTATCAACACCACCACGAACAATTTTAGGATAAAAATCTGTTATAGCAGGTACAATTAAAGCGTTAACATCTACATTCAATTCATCATCTGCTTTCACTAATTCAAAAGGTTCTACTACATTAGACGAAATATCAAAAAACTCACTTGCTCCTTGCATATTGATTTCATCAAACTCAATTCCTGTATTTCCTACTAAGTTTGTAATATCAATTTTTAGATGAACTAATTGCTCGGCTGTATTATCAATTAAATATAAAGTATTTGGATTGTTTGAAGAGCTGAGAACTTCAATTTTTAGTTTTGATGCTGAAACATCTGTTATTGTAATTGTATAATTGGGGGTTAAAATTACATTTCCTTTCGTAATATTCACAATACCACTTGCAACCAAATTACTTCCAAAAGTCAGTGTATTATAATCAATCAAAATTTCACCACTAAAAAACTCTTCTGAACTTAGAAGCGAAGCAATGTTAATATCAAACTCCAAAAATTCATTAAATGCACCTGTAAGCGAAGGATTAGCAATGGTATATTCTACAATACTTCCTCCTCCATTTCCATTTTTTGTAATTGGTTGTTGATTTATCCAATCTTGTAATTTCTGCTCTTCATCGGTTAGATTTTTTACGGTTCGTTTTTGACCAACTTTCTGCTCAATTACTTGCAATAATTCAGTTTCAATATTATTAAAATCTTCGTAAGCAGAACCTGCCACTAAATGTTTTTC
>JBGCFH010000371.1:0-36256 GCA_045106825.1 Saprospiraceae bacterium
GGCACATAAGTATCAAAAGTGTTTTCACAAAAGTTATTTTATTTTCACTCTTTTGTGAATTCCTTTTGTGTCTTTTGTACCTTTTGTGGTTCAAATAATACAATTTTTACACGTTTAATTTTTTATAAGAAAGCCGTTTAGTATAGTACAATCGGTGTAATGAACCATTAACTCTATGATTCACTAAAGAAGATACATACTTAGACTGTTGCCAATCAAGATAATCTTCTATTGTTGGGTTTAAAGCAGGATTTTTTCTGTAATCTTCACCAATTGTATATGGTGTATTGATAAAAGTGTTTTCATATTGTTCTCTATCAGGGTCAAATGAATAACTACTCCATGTATATTGTCCCATAGGTGTAGGTGGTGTAGTTTTATTACAATACGCTGTACTTGTGGTATAATCAACACTTGAAGGTTTATATACTCTTACGTAGTCTATAATAAATGGAGCTCCATCCCTTATATAATGATTAAGTGTCATTAAAATTAATGTCATTTTAAACGGTGGAATTCCTCCATTTCCATCTTTATAATCTGACCTTATTTCATTTCCATCAATAAACCAAGTAACTTTCTCAGGTGTCCATGCTAAAGTATAAGTATGAAATTCTTTACCAGGATCAGAATTATTCCAATCATAATATGTTGCACAATGACGACAAGGAGTCGGCTGAGTATATTGATTGGCTTGTATCGTTGACCAATAATTAAATTCATTATAATCTTCACTATCATTCCAGTTTCTACCTTCACCTCCATCATCTACATCATTTCCTATCTGACTGGCTTCAAATACATCAATCTCATAACCCGGTAAAAGGTATTTACTGGAAACTTCGTCATTTAAATCTTCCTCGGTACAGTAACCATCACTTCCAGGATCTCCGCACTGTCCATAGCCTGACCACATCCAAAAAGAAGATAAATCACCTTTAAGGCGAGGTAATTTTGCTCTGATTTCAAAAATACCGTAATGAAACCCTTTCGTTACTTGATTACAAAGAATATCATCACCACCATCCCAATTTGGTACACATAAGTAATCTTTATCATAATTTGACCTAATAAGAGCTGATGTTTTACGATAAGGATATAAAGTTCCACCATAATTATAAATGCCTGATTCTTCTTTACTTTTTAGATATAGTTTGCCATTATGCACTTCAACATTTTCACGTTCAATTAAATTTACAGTAGCAGTATCTCCTCCTGTAAATTGATTAGGAAAAGAGTTACCTGAACTCCACTTTGGGTCATTTGGATTTCCTTGTGCATCTACATCATCAAATAGTAATTTTCGTATATCATCTTGTGTACCAGTGTAAGTATCAAATTCATCAGACCAAACTAATTCATAATTTGATAAATCTAAGCGATGTTGTGCTGTAAGCGAAGTCATTGAACAACAGAAAAGAACAATTAAAAAATAAGTCCAATTACGCTGAAACCGTGTAGTGGTGTGTGTGTGTGTGTAAAACACGTACTTTGTGTAATCATTGTTAGAATTATTTATAAAATGAAAAAAATAAACTACTGAGTTGGAATTGACTAATCGGAGAGAAAATTATAGGTTCATGTCTTTTTTTTCTAATCTTAACTGGATTTCTCTTTTATTAATCGACTCAAATGTATAGGAAAATATAATAGAAGTCAAATAAAAATATAACAAATAGAGAAAAATGATAAAGATCATATTCTTAGATTACCTCTTGAAAAAAGTCTGACCTTTTTAAGTTTGAAGATATTTTAGTAGTTCAACAAATTGAACTATTTTTATTATCATTAGGTTGTGGAAACCTAAACCAACTAAAATGAAAAACGTAAAACGATTATTATCCGTTTTAGATGAATGGAAATGGCAATATTTTGCTGCAGGAATGTTAATTATTTGCTCTTCTGTTTTTCGGATGCTTGAACCGAAAATTTTACAAATTACGATTGATGGAGTTGTTCTATTTTTTATAAATGATGGACAATCGACAGGTAATAATCCTGATATTGTTGCAACATTTTTATATGATTTGCTTCCGACTATTCAGATGGATAACTTGATGACAATCATATTTTATATTTGTATAATTTTAATAATTGTATCCGTTATTCGAGTGACAACTCAATTTATATCAGGAGTTATTACAGCAAAAGCAACCGAAAACGCCATTCAAAAACTACGAAATACACTTTTTCTACACATTCAACGATTGCCGTTACCGTATATCCAAAACAAATCAACTGGCGAGTTAATTCAACGTTCGACTGGTGATATTGACACCGTAAAAACTTTTTTAGGAACACAAACTGTTGACCTTATCTTGTTTTCAGCCATTTTTATTGGTGCATTTTCGATGATGTTGTCGATTCATTGGCAATATGCTTTGATTGCCGTTTGTTTGAATCCTATCAATATGTTTTTGGCAGTTTATTTCTTTAAAAAAGAAGGTAAAGTATGGGAAGAACACGAAGCGGAACAAGATGAATTAACTCGAATTGCCCAGGAAAATTTATCGGGAATTCGAGTCGTAAAAGCGTATGCAAGAGAGGATTTTGAAATTGATAAATTCAAAAAACAAAATCAGAAAAAACTCAAAGTCGCACTCAAACACGTTAATTTACACAAAGTCTATTGGACAATTGCCGATTTTTTAATTAATTCTCAAATTGCTATTGCCGTTTTTGCAGGAGGTTATTTTATTTTGAATGGAGAAATTACATTAGGAGAGTTTGCGAGTTTCTTTAGTTATACCTTATTGGTCGCTTGGCCAATGCGACAAGTTGGTCAAACGGTTTCTCAAATGGGAATGGCAAGTGTGGCGATGGAACGAATTGCCGAGATTTTAGATGCAAAAGAGGAAGATTATAGTGGAAAAAAGCCAACGAAAAACTTACAAGGCGAAATTGAATTCCAAAACGTTTATTTTAAATATAAAGAAACAGACGAAAATTGGGCATTAGAAAATGTGAGTTTTAAAATAAAAATAGGGGAAAAGATAGCTTTGATGGGAAAAACTGGAGCTGGAAAATCTACGATTATTGCTTTATTGAGCCGTTTGTACGAACCAAATTCTGGGACAATTCTATTAGATGGAAAACGACTTAAGACTTACGAAAAATCTTTTTTACGACATCGAATCGGTGTTGTACAACAACAACCGTTTTTGTTCTCCACAACGATTAAAGAAAATATGCTTTTTGCTAATAAATTTGCAGATGAAAAAGCATTTGAGCAAGCGGCTGAAACAGCACAAGTCGAAGCATTTATACAAAAAATGGCGAATAACTATGAAACGATGGTTGGCGAAAAAGGTGTTACACTTTCTGGCGGACAAAAACAACGTGTTGCTTTAGCGAGAACTTTATTGTCAAATCCTGATATTCTAATTTTAGACGATGCAACTTCTGCCGTTGATACGGAAACAGAATACAAAATTCAACAAGGATTGAAACCTTATATTAAGGACAAAACAACGTTTTTTATCGCACATCGTTTGACTTCTTTACAACACGCAGATAGAATTATTGTCTTAGAGAATGGTCGAATTATAGAACGAGGAACACACGATAATTTATTAAATAATAATAGTTTTTATAAAGAAGTTTATGATATTCAAGTAGCGATTGAGGAAGATATTTTGGGGTAACGTACCTCCGAAGCTCCAGCTTCGGAGTGATGATAAGAATATTTTATATAAAGACCTGACAGTTTTTTAAAAAAAACTATCAGGTCTGATTATCAATAATTTATATTTAAAATAGTTCTATTTTTCTCCGAAGCTGGAGCTTCGGAAGTACGTTAAACCAACTTCGTAACCGTCGTATCTGCCGATATTTTTAAATTTTTTCCTAAGTTCAATAAGTTCAAACCTGGTTTTTTTCCGACTTCAATACTTCCCAAAGTATCGTCAAAACCTAATGCTTCAGCACCATTCAACGTCGCCCAACGAATCATCATATCAAAAGGAATATAAGATTGATATTTTGAAATCGTTTTGAGTTCTTCCAAAATACACAATTGCCAATTAGAAGTCAAACTATCCGTTCCGATAGCGATATTTACATTCGTATCAATAAAGTGTCGATAATCTGGTAAACTATTTTCGATATACAAATTGGCATTTGGACAAGTGACCCAGTAAACGTTATCTTTTCCCCAGACTTGTGCTGCTCGAATATCTTCAATCGTTGATTTTGTATTATGAACAAAAAGTGTTTTATGGTTTGGATTCATATTTTCTAAGGCATAATGAATCGAGGTTTTGCCAGTCGCTTCAAACTCATCTAAATTAATTCCAAAACCGCCATAAAAATCAATAAATCCACCTGTTTTGGTTAAGAATAAATCATTTTCAGGTATTAATTCTTGATTGTGAATACTTACTGTTTGTGGTGTTTCTCCGTTTGCTTCATTTAATAATTGAAACAATTTTTGGGAAACGGAATAAGGTGCGTGAGGAACAAGCGATTTTTTAGAACCTTCGGCTAATTCTAATTCATCAAAAACAGCTTTGAATTTATCAAATTCTGCTTGTGTATTGGCTTCTTGCAAAAAGTCAAAAAATTCCACGAAAGTGTAATAACGTAAATTTCCTTTTGCTTTTTGAGAAAAAGTATCCGTTACATTAGAAATATCACCGACAGCGACAATTCCGTTATCAATCATTTCTTTTTCCGCTTTCGCAATCGCTTCCGATATTTCGTAATCAGATGCAGCACGTTTTGTCACGACATCCGTGATAAATGGGATTAAGCCTTTTCCTGTATCAACTTTACCTTTCATATGTGATAACTCCAAATGACAATGTGCATTAACAAAACCTGGTACAATTACACCTTGATAGATTTCTAAATCAGCAGCATCGTAGTTGCGTTGGTCATCAATTTTTAGAATCGTACCATCATCATCAATTATAACAACACCGTTTCTAATTGGCTTTAAGCTAATCGGTAAAATTAAGTTTGCAGCTATTTTTCGCATGATTGATTCGTTTTTTGTAGTTTATACAATAAGACTTCAAAGAAGGTAAAAATTGTAGTAAGATAATTATCAATTGTCAAAACTACTAAAACTACTAAAACTACCAAAACCACTAAAACAAAGTTTCTAAAATATCATTTATGATTCATAATATTGGTAGTGGTTTTTATTCTAAATAAATTGGCTTTACCTTTGTCGAGATAGAAAGAAGTCCTTAAAAGATTGAAGTATTAAATTTTAGGAGTTTCATAAAACACTTTTAAAATTCAATAATAAAATCCTATACAAACAAACTAATGTCAACACTTCGTTACAAAAGAGTTATGCTAAAGTTGAGTGGAGAATCACTCATGGGTAAACAACAATTTGGAATTTCTCCAAATATGTTAGCACATTACGCAGAAGAAATTAGCAATTTGGTTAATGCAGGAATTGAAGTTGCTGTAGTAATCGGTGGAGGAAATATCTTCAGAGGATTACAAGCTAAAGATTCAGGAATCCCGAGAGTTCAAGGGGATTATATGGGAATGTTAGCAACAGTAATGAATGGAATGGCACTACAAAGTGCATTAGAAAAAATCGGTGTTTATACTCGATTAATCTCCGCTATTCCGATGCCACAAATCGCTGAACCTTACATTCGTCGTCGTGCTGTTCGTCATTTAGAAAAGCGAAGAGTTGTAATATTTAGTGGCGGAACAGGAAATCCATATTTCACAACAGATTCGGCAGCAGCACTTCGAGCGACCGAAATCAATGCAGATGTTATCTTGAAAGGAACTCGGGTAGATGGCGTTTATAATGCAGATCCTGAGAAAGATCCTGATGCTGTTCGTTACAATATTATTTCATTTGACAGAGTGATAAAAGAAGGTTTGAAAGTCATGGATATGACTGCTTTCACGATTTGTCAAGAGAATAATGTTCCAATTATCGTTTTTGATATAAATGGAGAAGATAATTTGATGAAAATCATAAAAGGAGAAGAAATCGGTACACGAGTAGAAAATCAAGGTTAATTTTCACTCAAAATGTTTAGTCACAATTAAAAAAAATCGTACATTCGCTAACCTTGATAGTTAAGTATTTGTCAAGTTTTTTGTTTACCAAAATTATTAATCATGAACGAAGATATTGAGTTAATTATAGAAACTTCACAAGAGTCGATGGACGCTTCTATTGATCATCTTAAACACGAATTGACAAAAATTAGAACAGGTAAAGCTTCTCCTTCTTTATTGCAAGATATTCGAGTCGATTATTATGGAGCACCAACACCATTACAACAGGTTGCTAATGTAAAAGTCGAAGATGCTCGAACGCTAAGTATTGAACCTTGGGAGAAAAAGGTTTTAGGTGGTATTGAAAAAGCAATTTTTGCCGCTAACTTAGGGTTGACACCACAAAATGATGGTAAAATAATCAGAATTAACTTACCTCCTTTGACGGAAGACCGTCGTAAACAATTGGCAAAACAAGCTGGAGCAGCGGGCGAAAAAGCAAAAATTAGTATCAGAAGTGCAAGACGTGAGGCAATTGAGGCTATCAAAAAGGAAGTAAAAGATGGTTATTCTGAAGATGAAGGAAAACGATCGGAAACTCAAATTGATGATATGATGAAGCAATACTATAGCAAAATTGAAGCATTAGCAAGTTCAAAAGAGAAAGAGATTATGACTGTATAATTAAGTATGAAGTATTAACTTACCTCATACAAAAGGGTTGATTTTCTTATTGAAAATCAACCCTTTTTAAATAAAGTAAATCAATACTTCGAACTTTATACTTAAAAAATTATGCTCCTAAGTATGCTTTTAATAATTTACTACGAGAAGCAGAACGCAATTTATTGATTGCTTTATCTTTAATCTGACGAACACGCTCACGAGTTAGTCCAAATTTATCTCCAATATCTTCTAATGACATCGGATGTTCAACACCAATTCCGAAGTATAATTTTATAACATCACGTTGTCTATCTGTCAAAGTGCTCAAAGAACGTTCAATCTCACGACGTAACGATTCCATGTATTCTAACTTTGCATCCGTTCCAGGTGTATTTCCGTTTTCCAAAACATCTAACAACGAGTTGTCTTCTCCTTCGACAAACGGTGCATCCATAGATACATGACGAGCAGCGACACCTAATGTTGTTTGAACCTCAGAAGTTGCAATTTCTAATACATCTGCTAACTCATCTGCTGACGGTTCACGCTCATATTCTTGTTCTAATTGAGAAAATGCTTTATTGATTTTATTCAAAGAACCGACCTTGTTTAAAGGTAAACGAACGATACGAGATTGCTCTGCCAATGCTTGTAAAATAGATTGACGAATCCACCAAACTGCGTAAGAAATGAACTTGAAACCACGAGTTTCATCAAAACGTTGTGCTGCTTTGATTAAACCTAAGTTTCCTTCATTGATTAAATCACTTAAAGATAAACCTTGATTTTGATATTGTTTCGCTACAGAAACAACGAAACGAAGATTAGCTTTGGTTAATTTTTCAAGAGCTAATTGGTCACCTTGCTTAATGCGTTTTGCTAAATCAACCTCCTCTTCTGGAGTTAATAAATCAACTTTCCCAATCTCCTGTAAATATTTTTCTAACGATTGACTCTCACGATTAGTGATCGACTTCGTAATTTTAAGTTGTCTCATATTAGAGTAGCAATATTTTTATGAAAAAAAGTATTGTCCAAAACAAACCACAAAGGTAGTTTTTTTTGTCGTCTTTTACAATTCTTTAGACGTAACTTAGGTATGATAATAACATGTAAATTGTTTTTTTTACAAAAAAAACTAATTATATCGCTAATTATACCGTAATTAAAATGCTTTATTAATAAAATTAGTTCAATAATTTGGAAAAATGATTTTTTTATTTTTTATTGCGATTCAAGCATATACAAAATTCAACATAATTATTTGAGAAAAAAATCAAAAATTAAAATTGATTGGTTATATGAAAATGAACTTTTAAACCTACTTACTAACAAAGGTTTGGAATGTTTTGAAATAGTAACATAGAGTAATTATCACAGTAGATATTTACGTCGTCAATATTTGTAAAAAACTACGACTGCCTTGATTGAATGTGAAATTAGTATGTAATTGGTTTGAGAACTTTCTAAATAATTATAAATATAAAAGATGAAACGAGTTTCTTTTACTTTAGAATTCATCCTAAAGACTTCACCTACTATCGTCTACAAGTTCTTAACAACACCTTCTTGTCTAATTAGATGGTTTTGCGATGCTGTAGAAATTGATGGAGATAAATTTATTTACTATTGGGATGGTGAAGAAGAAGTTGCCTTCTTAATTGATGACTTTGAAGATGAATATCTACGTTTCAGATGGGAAGAAGCTGAAAGTAATAAAGAGTTTTTGGAATTTAAAATGAGTATTTCGGATGTAACTCGTGAGACTGTATTTGAAATTGTTGATTATTGTGATGAAGATGAAGTCGAGGATCAAAAACAACTTTGGACAAACCAAATTGATGCAATGAAAAAAGCAATGGGCGTTGTTTAATATGTTCAACTCTTAATTTACCAAAAAGCCGTTTTCAGAACACTGAAAACGGCTTTTATTATTTTATTATTTGCTTCATTATATCTTAACCAAACTTTCGACAGGTAACCAGCCTTGTTCTCCATTTGGCAATCTAACTTTATTCCACAAACCGATTTTATCTAACAGTTCTACTTTTGTTCCTTCATGTAATAATAATACATCTGGGCTGCTATCATCAGCACCGCTTTTTAGTGGATATTCTTTTGTAAATAAAATCGCCATATTACTATTTTGTTCGTAAGAGAATCGTTGCCAAGCAGTTAAACCTAACAAGATACTTAAAGCCAAACAACCAAATCCGACTATAAATCCTATTTTTTTGATTTTTCGGCTTTCGCCTAATTGCCAAAAAGCTAAACCTGTACAAGCAACAAAAGCCATAAGAATTGTCAAAATTGCCCAAATTGTTGAGGAGAATAGACCTCGCCAATTGATCCACCATTGAACCAAAAAGAAGGGCGGTGTTTTGGATATTTGATCAATAGTTCGTTGGTTAGCTAATTTCAAATTATATTGAGTATCACTATGATGTGGCTTAATTTGTAACGCTCGTTCATAGTTTAAAATAGACTTTGGTATTTCGTTTAATCGAAAATAAGCATTTCCTAAATTGTAATACAATTCAAATGAAATTTGTTCTTTAGCTAATATTTGTTCGTAAATATTAGCAGCTTTTTCAAACTCTTGATTGGTAAAGGCTTCGTTTCCTTTTTGAAATACCGATTGAAATTCTGTTTCTGTTTGTGCAAACAGATTAAGTTGAAATAAACAGCAAAGTAAAATTGTATAAAATCGCATAATCGAAGTATTGCCAAGTTGAATTTGGCATTTATAATTTGAAACCTGAATACAATTCGGTTTTATTTTTTCGTCAAACTTTTTACCTTTTTTGTAATTCTACCAGGTGTTGCTTTTGTATCTGCCAAAAACTGTTTGCTTAAATCTTTTGCAGCAGGTGACATTTCCATTGCTGTTTTGATAATTTTTTCCTTTTCTTCCGCTGTGATTTTACCATCTTTTAATGCTACAAAAATGGCAGCAATCAAATCACCCATTTCACCGAATAGTTGTTTGAATTTACGAAAGTAATAGACTAAACCGACTAAGCCACCAGAAGCCATAATTCCTAAAATAACAATTAATGTAATCGTTTTCCAACCCATGATATTAAATATTAGATGTTAGATATGAGATTTTTCTCTTATCTAAAATATTGAATACTCAAAGATAAACATTTATCGTAATTGCTATCGAATTTTAATTATGAGATTATTAATCTAATACCTAAAAGCGAAGCCTTTTCACATCTAATCAAAAATCATTTTTAGATTTTTTGCATCGGTCGGTTTCATTCTTCCCGCTAACACCAAACGCATTTCTCGACGACGCAAAGCTGCATCATATTTTGCTTGTTCCTCTCCTGTCAATGGCAAAACTGATGGAATTTTTACAGGTCGGATTGCTCCATCTTCTTGTTTTTTGACACCAACAAAGGTAAAATAAGCATCATTACATTTTCGATTATTTCCACCTTTGATATTCGCAGCAAAAACTTCTACAAAAATCTCTACAGATGTACTAAATGCTCGTGTCACTCTTGCGTTCATCGTTACAACATCACCAACTTCAATTGGTAAAGTAAAAGAAACATAATCTACCGAAGCGGTTACAACTGATGTATTTGTATGTTTTCCTGCACAAATTCCACACACAATATCCATCCAACGCATAAGATTTCCGCCCATGAGTTTTCCCATTGGATTGGTATCGTTTGGCATGACCATTTGTGTCATTATCGTTTCGCTTTCGCTAATTTTTTTTGCCGTTAATTCCATAGTTTTTACCTGTTATTTATTACTTCGTTTCTTCTTCGACAAAAGTAACTGTTTTATAAAACAAAGGTTGTTTGAAATAAGGATAACTTTTTACTAATTTCAATGTTTGAATAAATGTATTGTATATACAAATCGTATCGGTTTTTAAAACAGATACGGTTTATTGATAAAAAAATATGATGACAACAGATAAACCATTAATAAATAAAGTAGCGAAAAGCGGTTTAATCACTATAAATTTAGAAAAATATTATCCTAAAAATCAGATTGTCACATTTGATATTAAGGATTATTTATATATGGAATTAATTCTCAAAGAGAAGGATTTTCGACAAGCATTAAAAGAACATGATTGGACACAATATCAAGATAAAATCTTGTGTGTTTTTTGTTCAACGGATGCGATTATTCCGACTTGGGCTTTTATGTTGGTCACAACTCATGCTGTTCCTTTTGCTGCTGATATTGTACAAACGACCACAGAAAATTATTTGACGTTGGCTTATCAGAAAGCTTTGGCAGCAATTGATGGCGAAGAATATACGGATAAGCGAATTGTTATTAAAGGTTGTAGTAACAAACCTGTTCCTGTTTCGGCTTATGTCGAATTGACGAAAAAATTGCGACCATTTGCTAAATCTATTATGTTTGGTGAACCTTGTTCGACGGTTCCTATTTATAAAAAACCGAGGAAATAATTGATTGTGTGATTGTGACGCTACGCTGATTGTTCGATTGTTTTTAAAATTACACAATCAGCGTAGCAACACAATTTTACAATCATACAATCAAAAAAAATTGGCTAAGAAACCATCTTTAGATTGGGCTTTACTAAAACGAGTATTGGCTCAAGCGAAACCATATAAAGTGACTTTTGCAATTGCTGCTGTTTTGGCGATTGTATTAGCACCGATTGCGATATTAAGTCCGTATTTGATACAACAAACGGTTGATAATTATATTCTGATTTTTAATCCAGAAGGATTAAATCGTATGATTATGTTATTGGTTGGTGTATTGTTGTTAAATGGAATTTTGCGTTATTCTTTTATTTATAGTACGAATTGGTTGGGACAATCGGTGATTCGAGATTTGCGTGTAAAAGTGTTTAAACACATCACAACGTTACGTTTAAAATACTTTGATAAAACAGCAATCGGAACATCTACAACTCGAACAATAAACGATATTGAAACGATAAATACTGTTTTCTCGCAAGGTGTAATTACGATAATTGCCGATATTTTATCGTTGGTTGCGGTCTTGTCGATTATGTTTTATACCAGTTGGCAATTGACGTTAATTTGTTTGACAACGTTTCCTTTTTTGGTTTTAGCAACTTATATTTTTAAAGAAAAGGTCAAAGTTGCATATCAAAAAGTACGAACGCAAATTTCGACAATGAATGCATTTTTGCAAGAACGTATCACGGGAATGCGAATTGTTCAAATCTTTAATGCCGAAGAAAAAGAGTTGAAAACATTCAAAAAAATCAATCGAGATTATACACAAGCGAATTTGGATTCGATTTTATATTATGCCGTGTTTTTTCCTGTAATTGAAATTTTATCAGCGACTTCTTTAGGTTTGTTGGTTTGGTGGGGAGCAAGAGGCGTTATTGCAGGACAAGTGACTTTGGGAGCGTTGATTGCGTTTCCGATTTACTTAAATATGTTGTTTCGACCGATGCGAATGTTGGCAGACAAATTCAATACGTTACAAATGGGTTTGGTTGCTGCGGACAGAGTTTTTGATGTTTTGGACAATACTGAGTTAATCGAAGATAAAGGCGAAATAAAACCCAAAAAATTGGAAGGTTCGATTGAATTTAAAAACGTTCATTTTGAATATAATGAAGGCGAACCGATTATAAAAGGTATTAATTTTAAGGTCAAACCTTCGGAAACTTTGGCGATTGTCGGAAGTACTGGTTCGGGAAAATCGACAATTATTAATATTCTAAATCGGTTCTATGAAATCAAATCTGGTGATATTTTAGTTGATAATGTGAATATCAAAGATTATGATTTGACGACTTATCGACAGCGTTTAGCGATGGTTTTGCAAGATGTGTTTTTATTTTCAGGAACGGTTCATGAAAATATTACGCTTCGTGATGAAAGTATTTCGAGAGAAACAGTTATCGAAGCTGCAAAATTAATCGGTGCAGATGAGTTTATTCAAAAGCTGCCTGATGCTTATGATTATCAAGTCATGGAACGTGGTGCAACCTTGTCGATGGGACAACGACAATTGATTTCGTTTGTTCGGGCTTTGGTTTTTAATCCAGATATTTTGATTTTGGATGAAGCAACTTCTTCCATTGATCCAGAATCTGAAAGTATTATTCAATATGCAATTGAAAAATTAATTACAAAACGAACGTCAATTATTATCGCACATCGTTTATCTACGATTCGTCATGCGGACCAAATTATGGTGTTGGATAAAGGTCAAATCATGGAAATCGGAACGCACGAGGAATTATTGAAAAATGAAAATGGTCATTATAAAGAATTGTATGAAATGCAGTTTTTGGAGAATGTTGAGGTTTAAACGGTTGACGGCCGACGGAAATACAATTCAATAGACAGCAAAAGGCATAAAAGAAATCAAAACTTTTGTGCCTTTTGTGGTTAATAAATATTCTCACTATGTGTTTAACACAATAATCCTTAATTTTGCAATCTTAAAAAAATTATACTCAACAATTGATATAAAATCTAAGAGAAAAATAAGTTGTGATTTAATTTACTGTTGCAATCTATTCGAGTGCAAAAACTGTAACACGTCCCGATTATTCGGGATAACACAACTCGAAAATCATAATACAATGAGAAAAAATAACGCTTATCGCTGTTCGTTTTGTGGTCGTGGGAAAGAAGAAGTAATGATTTTGGTGGCTGGAATCGAAGGTCATATCTGCGAAAACTGTGTGGAACAAGCCCAAGAAATCATCTTAGAAGAATTAAACTCTGGTAATAACGATTCTACTTTTCACTTGCCCGAGACTGTTACACCTCGTAATATAAAAGAGCATTTGGATCAATATGTTATCGGTCAGAATGATGCGAAAAAATTCCTTTCCGTTGCTGTTTATAATCACTACAAACGTTTGCGTCAAGAAGTACAAGACGAAATTGAGATTGAAAAATCGAACGTTGTAATGGTTGGTCGTACAGGAACAGGAAAAACATTATTAGCAAGAAGTATTGCGAAGTTTCTGAACGTTCCTTTTGCGATTGTTGATGCGACTGTTTTTACAGAAGCAGGTTATGTCGGAGAAGATGTAGAAAGTATTTTGAGTCGTTTGTTGCAAGTATGTAACTACAATGTGAAAGCAGCAGAAAAAGGAATTATTTACATTGATGAGTTGGACAAAATCGCTCGTAAGCGTGATAATCCGTCGATTACAAGAGATGTTTCGGGTGAAGGTGTTCAGCAAGGTTTGTTGAAAATGTTGGAAGGAACGGAAGTGAGTGTTCCACCTTATGGAGGTCGTAAACATCCTGAACAAAAGATGATTACAGTGAATACGAAAGATATTTTGTTTATCTGTGGAGGAGCTTTTGATGGTGTTGAAAAAGACATTGCGAAGCGTATGAATACACAAGCAATTGGTTTTAGTACGAATGAAAAAGAACGTATTGATACTGAAAATATGTTAAAATATATCTTACATCAAGATATTAAATCGTTCGGTATTATTCCTGAATTATTAGGTCGTATGCCTGTTTTAACATATTTAGATCCTTTAGATGCTCCAACATTACGTCGAATCTTAGTAGAGCCTAAAAATGCATTGGTTAAGCAATATAAGAAGTTGTTTTCGATGGAAAATATCGAATTGACATTTGCGGATGATGCGTTGGATTTTATTGTTGAAAAAGCATTAGATTATAAATTAGGAGCGAGAGGTTTGCGTTCGATTTGTGAAGCGATTATGACGGATGCGATGTTTGAAGTACCATCACAGCGAAATGCTCAAACATTGGTTATTACAGCAAAATATGCAGAAGAAAAATTAAGTCGTTCTACGATTTCACATTTGAAAGCAGCTTAGTTGATTGTTAATAAGCGTATTTTAGAATAGGATAAAAATGATAAAAGCCATTTTAAGAATTCTCTTAAAATGGCTTTTGTATTAAAGTTGAGTTTTCGTAAAAAATAGACAATTCAATTTATGATTTGCTCTACAAAATCACTAATTTTCGTACAACTTTTCCTTTTGTTGTTTCTAATTGTAAATAATAGACACCAGTTTTCAAATCACTCAAATTCAATTGAATATCTTGGTTATTAAAAGGTTTTTGTTGTAAAACCGTTCGACCAACAACATCCGTAATAGTTATATATTCAATCAACAAATTTGGGCTTTGAATGTGAACATATTCTTTTGTTGGATTTGGAAAAATGGTAATATTTTTACCAATAATCGGTGCGTGTTGAGTATTTACGATAACCCAACTTGTAGTTTCTGTCGCAATCGGTATGTCGTTTTCAAGTCGGTCAATAAATTTTGTATTAATAATTTCAAAATTAAAAATTACAGAATCGACATTAAATCCTCGCTGAAAAATATCATCTTTTATCGTAAAATTTAATGTTCCTATTTGACCAAAACCAGTTGCATTTATTCCATCAATTCGAGTAAATGCAGCATCAATTTGTTGCTCATTCCCAAAATTTTTATTGATGGAAATCATATCCAAATTATTTGTACCAATCCACGAATTATCAAAGGTAATGTAAACACTATTTTTCTTAATTAAACTCGTATCATACAAAACCGAAAATGCTCCACCATAAATATCACCTGCTGGTGTTGTCATATTACCCAGCTGAATTGGTAAATTAAAACTTGGAACAATAAAGTTGGAATCAATCACAATTTGTAATGGTGTTCCATTATTTCCACCACCATTTTTTTGATAATTTAGATTGTAATTCTGTAAAATTGCTACAGTATCTATTGAGTTGACAATTCCGTCACCATTACAATCAGCGTGACGATAATCAATATTTGTACCTGCTGTTGCTACGTTCCAAAGCGGCGTAATGTAACCGTTCCAAACATTGGTAACACTATCACGAGGCGTTCCCGATGTTCCGTAAGCAATACCAATATTTAATAAATCAAAATTATTAACATAAGTATCATCGTCAGTATCTCCTGGCCAAACACCATCTTGTACCGTAATATTTAGATAGGTTGTATCACACATTCCGATGCTATCACAACCAACAAGACAAGCAGTATAAACACCATAATTATCAGCATAATAATGGAAACAATTATTAACTAAACTATCTAACACCAATGTTGATGTCGTCATACAAGATTCTACAACATATTCGACATCAGTCGTTAATTCAAATGTTGGACATATTGTATAGTGTGAGCCAATCGCAATGGTATCATACAAGTATGTTGGTGCTGGAATGACGGTCAAAATCGCTGTGCCTTGTGAGCAACTTGTTGGCAAATACGTTTCACAAACTTGATAATTAATCGTATGAATCCCTAAATCAAAATCATTTGTTGGTATCGTTACGTTTCCAAAACTATCAATGGTTACTGAATCATTTCCAAAGTAATAAACAGCAGGTAAAGTATAAATCGCATTGTTGTCCGCATCAAAGTCATTGTTCAAAACATTGACAATTTGAAGTATTGGTTGTTGTACTGGGAAACTATCCAAAACAGCTATTGGCAAAGAATTATTCAAGGTATCTTGTTCAAAAACTGGGCAAGAACCATCGGTCGCTCGAACGCCAATACAATTTATGGTATCTGTAATTGGATAAAAACTATTCGACATTTGCCATGTTGTACCACAATCCAAACTGTATTCCCAATTGCCTGTGTATATTGGATTGATAACCAAACTATCACCATCATAAATCGTATTAAAATACGGTAAATTACCTGGCATTATCATTATCGGATTGATAACCGTATAAGGAATGGTGTCAATTCCATCGTGAACAAAAACAGGATAATTTCCAACGGAAAGATTGGTAAAAATAGCACTACTTTGCCATGTCAAACCACTATCAATACTATACGAATAGTTGCCTGAACCATTTTGTGCAATAATTTCAATTTCTCCGTTGTTCTGCCCACAATCCATAAATAAAGTGAGTACCGTGTCAATTGTCAACTGAGTTTGTAAGGCTATTTGTCCATAACTTACGGCACAAGTAGTATCATTGTTTTGAACCCAGATGTCATAGTTCCCACAGGAAAGACCTGTAAAATGATTGTTGGTATTCCATGTTAAACCATTATCAATAGAATATTCTAAAGTATTAGTACTGGTTGCTGTAATTTGTATTTCACCATTAGTTGTTGTACAATTTGTTGGATTTGTAATAATTACGTTGTTAATCGTTGGTGGTGAAGGTGTTGTTAATACAATTGGGTTTCCTGATGTAAACCATGTACAATTGTTGTTTGGATTGTTTACACCAATATTGATTCGGTCATAAGTTCCTGCCGCTAAACCTGTAAAAATATTGGAAAGTTGCCATGTTGTACCTCCATCAATCGTGTATAATTCTTGTCCAGTTCCGTTGATTGTTGTGAGTGTTATTGTTCCATCATTCACACTACAATCAGTTGGATTTGTTTTCGTAATCGTTGAAATTGTTGCTGAAATAGGTAATAAAATTTCAATAGGATTTGCCGTATAAGCAATCGTATCTATACTATTATTGACCATAATGTTGTAGTAACCCGGTATTAGATTCGTAAAAGTATTATTCACAATCCAATTTGTTCCACCATCAATACTATATTGAAGCGTTGGTGAATTAGTCAATGCTACAATCGTAATTTCTCCGTTAGGATTAGTACAATCAGTTGTGTTAGTATGAGAAACACTTTGTAAAATCAAGGTGTCTGAAATTTGAATAACAACTGTTGCCGTATCGCATAAATTTGAAAAAATAGTATCACAAATAGAATAGGTAAATGAATCAATGTTTAAAAATCCAGTATTCGGTTCGTAGGTAAAATTTCCTAAAGCATCAAAGTTTGATATTGTTCCATTTACAGGTTGAGTAATCAAATTAGCCGTAACACCATTTTCAATATCATTAAATAGAACATTTCCTTGTGCATTAAATGGATTATTATAAAACGTGTCGTTTATAGCGATTACTGGGTTAAGTGATAAGTTGTCATAAGCAATACAATTTGAGTTAAGATAACGAGCTGCTATATCGTAATCGCCAGAACTTACGGGAAAAAAAGTATTTGAACTTTGCCAAGTCAAACCGCTATCAATACTGTATTCTAAACCATTATTATTGATTAAATTAACAATCAAACTATCGTTATTATACTGATAAGTTACGGTATTAAAATCCGCTAAATCCATCACAGTTATGGTTACAGTATCACTATTAGAACAACTATTACCACCTGTAAAAGTATAAGCTAAATCATAAGTACCAACACCGCCAGCAGTTATTCCATTAAAAATGCCATTTGCAGAATCGACAATCCCAAGACCTGACCATGTTCCGCCTGATGGCGTTCCGTTGAGTGTGATTACATTACTATTGATACAAATTGAGGTATCGTTTCCTGCGTTTACTGGTGGATTATTAATAATTACAGGATTATTGGAATAAGGTGTTTCACAAGTTCCATCTGTATTTCTTATGGCAACATTGTATGTTCCTGCTTGTAAACTGGTGAATGTATTTGATGGTTGCCAACTATTTCCGCCATCAATAGAGTATTCATAAGAACCACTTCCGTTTATTGTGGTAATCGTAATTGTTCCGTCAGTAACACCACAATTTGTTGGATTTGTACTTACAACATTTGTAATACTTAGTGAAGTTGGTGCAGTTAAAACAATAGTCGAATGATAAAAGGATATACAGTTTGTAGCTGTATTCCTTACTCGTGCAGAATAAGTTCCTGCAGCTAATCCCGTAAAGAGTGAATTTGCAGACCATGTTATTCCACCATCAATTGAAAACTCTAATGGACTCCCCAAACTTCCTGTATAGTTAATACTTATAATACCATTAGTCATTCCACAATCTGAAATATTTGTTCCTGAAACTGACCAAAGTACACCTGCCGAAGATACATAAACAGGATTATGAGCATAGACACTTTGACAAGTACCATTCGCATTTCGGATAGCAACATCATACGCTCCACCTCCTAAACCTGTAAATGTATTAGAGGACTGCCAATTTATTCCGCCTGTTATAGAATATACTAAATTTGTCCCTGTTGCTGCGATTGTTATTGTTCCATCATATACACCACAAGTTGACGCATCTGCTGTTGCTATACTATATATAGAGTATCCTAATGCTGGTATTATCGTTACAGGATTATTCGGATATCCTATCGTATCTACACCATCGGTTGCGAAGATATGATACGTTCCTGCGGTTAGATTATAATAATTAAGTGTTGATTGCCATGTTGCACCACTATCAATGCTATATTGATAATTTCCTGTACCTTGTAGTGCTATTATACTAATCATTCCACTTGCGGTATCGCAATTATGATTGATATATACTTCACTAATTTCAAAATCACAGACGACCTCAACTTGGCTGTGAAAAATCGAACAATTTCCGTTTTGTACATATAAATCATACGTGCCACAAGCAAGATTTGTAAAATAATTAGAACTTTGAAAGAGGTAATTGCTTTGTCCTACTAAAGTATATTTCAAAGTTCCACTTCCTGTTGCATAAACCGTTACAGCACCATCATTACTACTTCCATTCGTTGGTTTAGTTACAACAACATTAGTAACCGTAGCCGAATTGTTATTTAACGAAGTGACTAAAGGAATATCAGGATGTACCACTTCACAAGTGCCACTTATATTGCGTACACGAGGTGAATAAGTTCCTTCGACTAAGCTTGTAAAAATATGATAAGATTGCCAAGTTGTACCATCATCAATTGAATATTCTAAAATTAAACTTCCTGTTGCCTGAATTTCAATTGAACCAGTTGGTACGGAACAACTCAATGGATGTGTATAAAGAACATCTATAATTGTTGGAGCGTTTGGTGAAGTTAACGTAATCATTTGCCCCAACATTTCACAAGTACTATCCGAATTTCTAATACCAATAGCATACGTTCCGCCAGTTAGTCCTACAAATGAATTGCTACTTTGCCAGTTTGTACCATTATCAATACTATATTCATAAGTACCAAGACCATTGATTGCGGTTATTGTAATCGCACCATCAGAAACATTACAATTTATTGGATGTGTAATATTAATGGTGTCAATAATAACAGAATTTGGAGCTGTTAAAATAACAGTATCTGTTAAATTCGTTACGGAACAAAGTGTATTAATACCTCTAACAACAATGTTATAATAACCATTATTTAAACCTGTAAATGTATTTGAAGTTTGCCAACTTAAACCATCTGTAATTGAATATTCAAGATTTGCTCCAGTTGTATTTATCGTAATTGTACCATCAGCACTGCTACAACTTGTTGGATTTACTGAATTTATACTATTTAAAACAGGTACAATTGGTGAAGTAATAACAACCGGATTATTAATATAAGCAATCGTATCTATTCCATCATTAATAAAAAGGTTATAGTTACCTGTTTGTAAATTGGTAAACGTATAAAAAGATTGCCAAGTCGCACCACTATCAATACTATATTGATAATTTCCTGTACCGTGTATTGCAACAACACTTAAAGAAGTTGTATTACAGTTAGAGTAATCAACTATTGTATCAATCAATAAAGGTGCAGTTAAATGAATTTGACTATAATATTGTGCAGCACAAGAACTGTCCGCATTACGGACGACAGGATTATAATATCCATGAGATAGATTTGTAAAAAAATTAGTATTCTGCCATGCTAATCCACCGTCAATTGAATAAGCTAATGGAGCTTGACCGCCAGAAGTGATTATTGTAATCGAACCATCTGAAACCACATCGCTTGTCGGATTTGTAGAGGAGATATTTGTAATCATTGGATATGTAGGCGATGAAGATAAAATCACATCAGGTGCAATAACCTCGCACAAATGGATATAAGAACGTCTTACTTTTATTTTGTAATGACCATTTGATAAATTATTTGCCATATAAATCTTATTCCCATTATAGGTACTATTCCAATTTAACCAAGTTGTGCCATCATCTAAAGAAAACTGCACAGGATCACTACTATTAGAATTAATTACAAAAGAACCATCATAAGAATTGCAACTTGTCGGTTGTACAATGTTTTGAATAGTAGGGGTTACTAATGGCGTTGGAGCTGTAATCGTAAGTGGATTACTTACGAATGTGTCCACCAAATTAGTTACGACATCTTTGACTTGTATATAATAATCTCCCGTATCGAGGTGATTGAATATAGGATTGTTTTGCCAAGAGTTTCCACCGTCAATAGAGTAATTTAAATTTGCTGGATTTGCTAATGAATTGGTATGAATAGTAATCGTTCCGTCATTAAAATAATCACAATTAGCAAGGTTTGTATGACCAACATGTTGGATGAAATCACTACTATCAATCACAGTCATATAGATATATTTGCCAGTACAAAGTGGAGGGTTCACCGTATCACAAACTTGATAATGGAAATAATTAACACCTATAAAGTTTGGAGTTGGCGTATAAGTAAACGTTCCATTACTATTTATCACAACAGTTCCTCCTACGTTCGTTATTGGATTTGTATTATAAACTAAGGTATCTTGATCTATATCGAAGTCATTTAGTGACACATCACCTGATACTGGTGTATTAACATAGGTCATATAATAATCTATATTCGCAATCGGTGCATTATTCTGTGCTATTGACTTTGTAGTGAACAAACCAAATAAAAAAACTAAAACTAAATATTGTTTAAACGTGTATATTGTATTCATAGAAGATGGATTTTTAAGTTTTTCTAATTTCATATTACAATGGTACGATGATTTTCTTTTCATAAAAATTACTATTTTAGCAAAATAACTTTTTATAAAATTTATTTTAAATTATTATTTTATTGATAATCAATAGTTTAAAACTGAAAAATATATTTTTGAAAAAAACAAAACTGATAGAAATTATTGGAAAATTATCTGATTTTGAATTATTATCGTTCAAAGATTGGCTAAACTCACCTGTACATAACAAAAGTGAACATTTGAAAACATTGTATGAATGGATTTTAAAATCGAAACCTTATTTTGAATCTGAAAAGTTGAATAAACGGATTGCATTCAAATTACTATATTCTAACGAGGTTTATAATGAACTAAAAATCAATAATTTAATTTCTCAACTCACTCGACAAGCTTTTGATTTTTTGGCTTTCGCCAATTACCGAGATTCTAATCATTTAAAAGAATTGTGCTTACTTGATGAATTGCAACAACGAAATTTAAATAAATTGATGCTACAAGAAGCGAAGCGTTTGGATAAAAAACGGACGAAATCTACGATTCAAAATGCCTCTCATTTTTTTGAAAATTATATGTTTTATAAACAATTAGACGAACGATTTTTGAAGCAACCAAAACGAGAATATGACGAAAATCTACAATTAAAAAATGATAATTTAGATGTCTTTTATATCAATACGAAATTGAAAATTGCTTGTGATATGTTGAGTCGAAAGACGGTCATTAAAGCAAATTATGAAACACATCATTTTGACGATTTAGAAAAATGGTTGCAAACCAATCAACGATATTTAAACTTTCCGTCAGTCGCTATTTATTATCAAGTTTATCAAACGATTAAAAAAGGTAAAATTGAGATATATCAACGGTTAAAACAGTTGTTACAAGAGAATTTAGAAGTATTTCCAAAGGCTGAATTAAGCCGAATTTATGATTATATTCTTAATTTTTGTATTCGACAAATTAATCATGGAAAAACTGATTTTTATCGGGAGATTTTGGACGTGTATAAGTTCTTATTAAATAATCAAATCATTTTTCAAAATGGATATTTAGCACAATGGGATTATAAAAATATTATTACAGTAGGCACTCGAATTGGCGAAATCAAATGGACAGAAAATTTTATTAACGAGTATAAAAAAGATTTGCCACCAAAAGAACGAGAAAATGCTTTTGTTTATAACAAAGCGAATTTTTATTATTCTACAAAAGCTTACAAAAAATCATTACAGTTATTACATGAAGTAAAGTTTACAGATACTTCTTATCATTTAGGGGCGAAAATTATACAACTGAAATCCTATTATGAATTAGAAGAAAATGAGCCTTTTTATGCTTTAATTGACGCATTTAAGATTTATATGATGCGAAATCGAGAGATTTCAACGTATTGGAAACAAGCGAATTTAAATTTTGTGAAGTTAGCGAAACGAATTTTTAAACTAAAAGAACAGCAGTTCTTAATTCCGCCATCGGTTTTTATGACAAAATGGAAAAGCATCAGCGACCGATTAGAAAAAATGGAAAATGTAGCGAATAAAGCTTGGTTAGAAACTTGTATGTTAAGATTAAGCAAAAGTTAATACCTAAATGAGAAGTGAATTCCTATAATATTGGAAATCTAACTTTTTCATCATAACTTGCAGTCGATTTAAAGAAAAGATAACATAAATGATTAAGAATCATTGAATAAAGTAACACGCAAATATTAAGAAAAACGATTGGGCAACAGAAGATTACAAACGAAAAATAATAAATACCTATTAGATTAAAACGAAAAAAGCAGAAAGTAGCGAAGTAAGAATTTAGGAAAAACAGGAAAATATTTGCAGGAAAAATTATAGCGACAACAAAGAGTCATTACTCTAACTCCTCAAAGAAAATTATCTCCCTTCATTATTAATTAGAAATTGTTAGTTAGGAATTAGGAATCAATCCAATTCTTTCTAAAATTCACTAATTTTCTTCTTATAAATTTTCAATCAAATCATTTACAAATTTATTATTTTCAATTATGCTTGTCCTCAAATATTGAGCGATTATGAATAATAATATGTCATTTTGATAATTAATAGTTCATAATATTTTTCGAGTAATCGGGACACAACAAATTAAAAAATACAGTGATTAATAATATAAATAAAAACAAATTTTAACAATGGGAGCTAACAAAATTCCTACTACTGTTTCCTTCAATTTGCCATCGGGCGAAGAAGTAATCATCGAAACAGGTAAATTGGCGACACAGGCTGACGGTTCAGTTGTAGTACGTCAAGGTAATACCATGATTTTTGCATCTGCGGTTTCTTCAAAAACGCAGCGTGAAGGTCAATCATTTTTTCCGCTATCAGTGGATTATCAAGAAAAATTCGCAGCAGCAGGACGTATTCCTGGTAACTTCTTCAAGCGTGAAGCAAGATTATCGGATAACGAAATCCTGACTTCTCGTATCGTTGACCGTGTGATTCGTCCATTGTTTCCTGACGGATATATGAATGACACGCAAATCATTCTTAATTTAATTTCAGGAGAAGAAGATACGATTCCTGATGTATTAGCAGGTTTAGCGGCTTCAGCCGCTTTAACGATTTCTGATGTACCTTTCGCAGGTCCTATTTCAGTAGTTCGTATTGCTCGTATCAATGGCGAATTCGTTATCAATCCTAAGAAGAGTCAATTAGCAGAAGCTGATATCGACATCGTTTTGGGTGCAACGATGGAAAATGTCATGATGGTAGAAGGTGAAGCAAAAGAATGTTCTGAAGAAGATTTGGTAGCAGCTATCAAGGTCGGGCATGAAGCCGTAAAAACGCAATGTCAAGCACAATTAGACCTTCGTGAAGTAGCAGGAAAGCCAAAACGTGAAGTGGAAGCTTATGTTGAAAATGATGAAATCAAAGCGGAAGTTTTGGAAATCATCAAAGACGACGTTTTAGCTATCGCAAAAGGTGCTTTACCAAAGCAAGAACGCAAAGATAGTTTTGATAAAATTGGAAAAACATTAATAGAAACATTCACAGAAAGACATGGCGAAGAGTTCATGGCTGTTAAAGAAAATGTGGATTGGATTTACCGTTATTTTGGTAAGTTTAAGAAAAGTTTAGTTCGTGATGTATTATTAGATGATAATGTTCGTTTGGATGGTCGTAAGCCCGAAGATATTCGTAATATCTGGACAGAAACTGATTATTTACCATCTGCTCACGGTTCTGCTATCTTCACTCGTGGAGAAACTCAAGCCTTAGCAACGGTAACTTTAGGTTCTAAATTAGACCAAAAAATGAGTGACAATGCATTGGATTCTTACTATGAAAGTTTCTACTTGCATTATAACTTCCCTGCTTACTCAGTAGGTGAAACAAAACCGATGCGTGGACCAGGTCGTCGTGAAGTTGGTCATGCAAATTTGGCTCAACGTTCATTGAAGCAAGTTATTCCGGCTGATGTTCCTTACACAATCCGTATCGTTTCTGATATTATGGAATCAAACGGTTCGTCTTCAATGGCAACAGTTTGTGCAGGTTCAATGGCATTAATGGATGCTGGTATTAATATTACAAGTAATGTTTCTGGTATCGCAATGGGTTTAATCACAGATGGCGAACGCTTCTCTGTATTAAGTGATATTTTGGGTGATGAAGATGCGATTGGTGATATGGATTTCAAAGTAACAGGTACTAAAAATGGTATTTGTGCTTGTCAAATGGACATCAAAATCGACGGTTTACCATATGAAGTATTAATCAAAGCATTATCACAAGCTCGTGATGGTCGTTTACATATCTTAGGATTGTTAGACGAAGATATTGAAGCGGCTCGTGATGACTTGAAACCTCACGCTCCTCGTATGGTTAAGATGGAAGTTGCTCGTGACTTTATCGGTGCAATCATCGGCCCTGGAGGTAAAGTGATTCAAGGTATTCAACGTGAACATGGTATTGTAATGAATATCGAAGAAGTTGATGATCATGGAGTTGTAACAATTTCAGGTTCTAATCAAGCTGGTGTCGAAGCTGCGATTGCTATCGTGAAAGGTATCACAACTGTTCCTGAAGTAGGCGAAGTTTATGATGGAAAAGTAGAGAAATTAGAATCATTCGGAGCTTTTGTTGAGTTCTTACCTGGCAAAACTGGGTTGGTTCATATCAGTGAAATCTCTTGGCATCGTGTTGAGAATTTAGAAGATGAAATCTCTGTTGGTGATCCAATGAGAGTGAAAATCTTGGAAATTGATCAACGCTCTGGCAAATTCCGTTTATCTCGTAAAGTGTTAATGGAAAAACCAGAAGGTTATGTAGAGAAACCTCGTGATGACCGCAAACGTGATTCATTCAGTCGTGATCGTAGAGGCGGTGGCGGACGCAATGATCGCAGACGTGATGATAGAAGAGGTGGACGTAACGATCGTAGAGGTCGTGATGATCGCAGACGTTAATTTTAAATAATGTATAATGTGCCTGAAATGAATCATTATACAATAATTATAAAATAGATAAAAGCCTTCTGATGTTTAATTATCGGAAGGCTTTTTTATTTTTAATTTATGGAAAATTTTCCAAAAATTGGAATTTTTACTAAATAAATATCAATATAATTATATTTGTAAAAAATTGATAATTAACAACTTACGGATATAATTAATAATGGCACATTCTTTTCAATTATATATATATCTTTCATAACAGAAGATTAGATTACGAGAAAGAAATTCTTCAAGACTATAAAAAGTCTATAAATGTTTTAAGGTTAAAATTGGGTTAGGTGTTTAGTGGTTATTTACTTTATGTGAATAACCACTATTTTTTTGTCTGGTAGTCACGACCAAATAAAAATCCCAAATCTATCATTAGACAAATTTGGGAATAAATATTCAGTCTATTTTATAATTACTTATCTACTTATTATTTAGTTTTGTAGGCTACAATATTTGCTCTGGAATAGCGTAAACAGGAACTTTTTGTTGATACGTCATTTTTTTCGCATGAGAAAAACTAAACAACTCTTGGATAAAATTGCGTTTATGTGTTACCATTACTAATATATCTATTGCATTACTTTCTGCATAATTTGCTATAACTTCGACAACATCACTACCTTCAATCTCCACAAAAGTCAATTCATTATGATGAGCATATGCTTCTTTAAATTCCTGAACTCTTTTTGTAATCATACCAGTGTGAGATAAATCTACATGAATCACCTCTACTTTTGCCTTCAAAGCATTTGCTAATACTAAAACATTATTAATCACTTTAGTATCATCGGTCGAAAAATCAATTGTAACTCCGATTTTATCAACTCGACCATCGAAAACTGCTCCTTCTGGTACTACAATAACTGGACAAGGTGCTTCTTCCATCACTTCACCAGCGTATGTTCCTACGAATATTTCTTTCAATACAGATGCACCTTCTGTTCCCATGACGATTAAGTCATAATTTTCTGAACCAGCTACATTTGTAATCGTCGCAATCGTTTCCCCTTCTATCATTGCATGATTAATCTGTATATGACCAAGGTTGCAGTCCGTAGCAATTTTTCTTAATGCTGGAATAGCTTGTTGATAATTTTCAAACTCATTCCAATCCAAACCTTCATAAAAGGTTGAAAGAGATGCTGGCATTACAAAATCGCCTACATCAGGTTTTTGATACGCATGTAATGTAGTAATAGATGCATTAAGTTGATTCGCCAAATCTAAAGCATAAACAAATGCCTTTTGTGTTACGTTACTAAAGTCTGTAGGAAATAATATTTTCTTCATGTTACACGGAGTTTTTTAGTTGTATTTGAACTATTAATACAACAAATATAAACGGAAAATCATTTTATATGTGGTGACTTACATCAATATGTTTAATGACATCTATTTTTTTTTCAAAAAAATGTAAAGGCAACCACTACTTTTATATAAGTTATTACGTCTTATATATAAGGTTATGAATCTTGATGATTTTATTATATTTGGGATTTCACTATAATTTTATATATTAAAAAATTAATTTTAATAAAACTCAACACTATGAAAAAAAACATACTATTGATATGTTCAATGTTATTTTTGGGACTTATCACAAATGCTCAGATTACAGTAACAGATGCCGTTTTTGCAGGCGTTAACCAATCATTTGAAACAAATATTATCAACGGTTTACAACGCATTGACGTTACTGCAGCAGGACCAAATCAAACTTGGGATATGGCGAACTTGCAAGGAACAGCAGTTGATTACACAGTGACGGATGCTACGGCTGGAGCTGCTTTTAGCTTTTTCAATACTTCAACGATTATAATGCCTGAGTTTGGTGGAACGACTGGTGAAGCTTATATCAATGTCACATCAAATAAAATGGAAACAGTTGGTATCATCGCAACAATTCCTGGTTTGGTAACAGACTTTACCGTGCCATTAGGTCAGCCTCGTATTGATATCGAAACACCAATGAACTATAGTGATGTATCATCAAGTTCTTTCGATTTTACAGTTGAGTTAGATCCTCACGAACCTGCGGGTACACAGTTAGATTCTGTGATTACAGCTTTGGAAGCCTCTGCCGGAGGTCTTATTGCAGTTGATTCTATTAGAGTAATATTTAATACAAATCGTACAACTGAAGTAGATGCTTGGGGAACTTTAACAACACCAGCTGGAACTTTTGATGTTTTACGATTACGAAAGGTCGATACAACTAATACCGAATTGCAAGTACGTCTTTCTACTTTTGGTATTCCTAATCCTAACTGGCAAAATCCAGTTGTTAGTTTAGGTGTTAATCCAGCTGATTTGGAAGATTTAGGTGTTGGGATTGATACCGTTATTACTTATGAGTATTGGGATGCTAACGAGAAGCAACCTATCTTGAAATATGTGGCTGATGGTAACGAAAATCCAACTTATGGTCAATATGCAAGGACATCAACAAGTACAAAAGGTATCGCTGGTAGTAATGTAAAAATTAATGCTTATCCGAATCCTGCAACGGATAACTTTATGTTAGAAATGAAAAACCTTGATGCTGGTGATTATACTTTGAAGATGTATAATATCATCGGAAAAGAAGTAAAGGCAATTCCTTTCCGTTATAATGGTGATACAAAAATGTTAGTACAAACAGGTGATTTAAATCCTGGTACTTTTATTTATCGTATCTTGAATGAGAATGATAAAAGTGTAGCTACTCGTAGAATCATTATCGTTCGTCCGTAAGAAATTTGATTTCAGTAGATTTTTTCAAGCATATTTAACGAAAGTGAGTATTTTGCATCATGTAAAATACTCGCTTTTTATTTTGTATCAATTCAAATATTCTAATGAAAAAATCTATTGCTACTATTTTTTATTTGTTATCCATTGTCTTATTCGTATTAGGATTGATTAATCCAATTCTAAAAAACTCAACAATGATGGGATTTATGGGAGAGAAATTTATCTATCTCTTTGGTTCTATTGAGTATTTCTTTGCAGAAGAAGAGTTTTTTATTGGTACGTTAATCTTAGTTTTTACGTTTATCTTTCCTATCCTAAAGTATCTTTTTATCGGCTTTCGCCTAATTAATATGAAATTCGGACAAATCAAATGGGTAGAAACACTGGTAGAAATTGTGAATAAATGGGCGATGTTGGATGTTTTTGTTATTGCGTTGGTTATTGTGAATATGAAATTCAACACACTGATAATTAGTACATCTATTGAAATCGGAACAACATTTTTTGCCATTTCCGTACTGTTATTAATGACAGCATCCTACATTTTGCGAAAGCATGAAGAGCAAATTAAAAAACCTTCTTTGGAGCATTAATGTTTCAAAAAAGTTCCAAAGAAAGTTTTCTTATTTATAATCATATAAAATGTTAAAGAATCACCATTGAGCGTTTGTATTGCTCAAACAAATTATTAGACTTTTCGTTTGCTATCGCAATCGTTGTCGTTTCGTTTTCTACTGTTTGTAGCCAATCATATGTTAGCATTTTTTGATTTTTTTTATAAAATTTTGGATTATAACTTTCGTCAAATAATCGAGTATCAAAATCTCTTAAAAATACTGAACCATTAATAAAGTATTGGACAGATTGTAACAAATACTGTGGTGCAGTATCAACTTTATTACCTACACCTTTAGCTGCAAACTCAGGAGATTCTAATAATGGGTTTGATATGACTTTTTTAGGTAAGTGTAAGCGTTCGGCAATCAGCCATTTTGAATGATTGAAATAAATGTCAAAAAATATAGATTCATTAGTAACAACAGGCTCATATTCAAATAAATTATCAATTTGTTTGACATAAGTTTTTCCTTCAACCTTCCAATACACAAATACTTGTCGATAAATATTTGCCTCTTTCATATAATCATAAAATGCAGGAAACTGTTCGTCAATAGACATTTGAAAAGAAGATTTTAACGTCAACTTACGAATGATATTATTAATCTGACAATTCTCAAAAACACCTATTGTATCTACACCTAATTGACGTAATTCTTTGATAAACAAACATTTGTCACGATCGATTCGACTTTCTTCTCGATTGATAATATCTAAATTCTTTTTTAATGTAGCAATAGACATCGACTGATAAGTATTACCGCCATTTATCAAGCCGCTTACTGTACCATTTTGCACTTTCATGAAATTTTCGCCACAATTCGAAATCCCATAATCCTCAATATTTGCATTTTTGTGACCTTCCGTTGGTGCATTTTTGAAGGACATAACCCACGTTGTACCTATATCAAAAAGACTTAAATATGGACTACACATAAAACCATTATTTCCCCAAACGACAATTTCATTTGCAGATTCTTCACCTTTTAGTATATATTTGATTTTGACCGACATAGACATCGGAACATCTTCTCCCATCATCTCTTCATAAGATAAGTAGTCTTGCACTTCTACAACAGCTATGAGTTCAGCTTCGGTGGACACTTCTAAAAATGAACCGTCAGTCGTACAACCACATGCAAATGAGGTTTGACTCTGAAAGAATAGAATAGCAATTAATAATAGGTAATATTTTTTCATAGTAATATTTTTTGACACATAAAACAAAAATATTTTTTTATTAATGTATTATATATTTGAATATCAATTATTTAAGATATTGTTCTAATAATATAATAATGAAACTTACGATTAATGTAGAATTATTCTAATAATACGGAGAGGTAATAAAATCAGTGAAACTTAATTTGTAGTGATTTGAGGTGTTAATTACAGTATTGTGTTATTAAATTTTTATACATAAATACATTACAGATTTAACAATACAATACCAAGATTCATTCCATTATTTATTGATAATTTTATTAATATGATTATGAAAAAAACATAAGATTCGTTTCAATTAAGAAAATAAATTCTTTGAAAAATCCAGTGGAATAATAAAAATTTGAAATCTATCAAGATTGTTTTTTTGTGTTGATGTTATACCAACATCAACCGCTGAGGTTTCGGGGCCGACAACATCAACACAAAAAACGAATTCAAATAATTCGTATGTTTACATTTATCACCGGGTTTTTCAAAGAACCAGAAAATACAAACTTCCAACAGAAAAAGATAATTTTGTGACTTTCAAAAAATGATAAAGTCATAATTTCAAATGAAGTAAATTAGGATTGATAACAAGTTCAAATACTTTCGTATAATCATTGTGAAATGTTTGAGAAACCTATAAATATGAAGCTGGCGATTATTTGTGAGAAGCGAACAAGCATAGCAACTTTTGTAAAGCAAGTCTTGCAACTTGCAGGATATAAAGTTGTAAATATCATTACTGAAATAACTGAATTATCAGATAATCAAATACCTTATATCTTTTTTACAGATATTGAATTCGCCTATATTGCCAAAGAGACACTTAACAAAATATTTAAAGAAAAAAATAACATTCCCACACTTTCGTATTATCAAGTCGAAAACAATCAAGTTACTGCCTTCTGGAATGAAAGTACTTTATTAATGAAAAATGATGAAACTTCAGATAACATCTTTATTCGTGCAAGAGGTCGTTTAGAAAAAGTATGCAAACAAGATATTCTATTTATAGAATCAGACAAAAAATATTGTACTATCAATACATTGAATAAAAAATATGTATTACGAACTGCACTCAAACACCTTTTTGAACAATTAAATCACAACGATTTTGTAAGAGTTCATCGAAGCTACTTGATTAATAAAAATCATATTTCTACAATTGATACCCAAAATCAGAATATTATAATTGAAAATACAGAAATCCCTATTGGACGATTTTATCAACAAAATTTATTTCAAAAAATCAAAATTTTGCAATAAATTTTGTTATTCATATAGCAATTTAGCACAAATATCATTTTTGAATAAAGTCTAATATTAATAACCTAATTCAAATTTCGTGATACGAGTTGATACTCGAATAATTCAGCATGTCGAATAAACCATGATTTAAATTTACGTTTCAACGAAACGTAAAATAGAAATCACAATTGCTAAATTTTGCTCCGCAAAATGCTTTTTTCACGCAGATTCACGCAGATTCACGCAGATTCACGCAGATTCACGCTATTTTTTTTGATAAAAAATGATTTTGTTAATGAAAAATCTGCGTGAATCTGCGAAATCTGCGTGAGATGATTTTTTTGCAAAGCAAAACGTAATATTTTCGTTTTTAAATTTAATATCAGCAAAACATGAATTTAAAATGAAAATAAAGCTAATTCGAGTGTTATTTGAACTCGTAACAAGTAACCTGCAACTCGGATTAACCTACTATTCAAATTCTTAACATTATATCCTTTTGTTAATCTATCAAGTATTACTTACATTTGTTATTCCTTGAAAAAAACTTGTTTTTTTTTGAATCAAAACAAATAATGGATTTTATTTTAGAAATTCATTAACGAATAATCTTTAATAACCAACTATATAATTATGTTAACAGCAGTAATACTTACCTTTATTATTGGGTACTTAGTCATCGTATTCGAGCATCCTCTTCATTTAGACAAAACAGTGCCTGCGTTATTAATGGGGGCTTTATGTTGGGCTTTTGTATCAATGGGACACTTAGATGTTATTGATCATCATGGTCATACAAGTCATGATATAGAACCTGTATTATTACATCACATTGGTAAAGTTGCAGAGATATTGATATTTCTTATTGGTGCGATGACTATTGTTGAGTTAATTGATTTACACAAAGGTTTTGCTGTAATTACTAATAGAATCAAAACAACAAGTAAATTCAAAATGGTTGTTTTGATTTGTATCTTAGCATTCTTTCTTTCTGCTACATTAGACAACTTAGCATCGACTATTGTTTTAGTTTCTTTATTGCGTCGTTTAGTTCCTGACAAAGTAGAACGAATCTGGTTTGTAAGTATGGCTGTAATCGGTGCAAATGCAGGTGGTGCTTGGTCACCGATTGGTGATGTAACGACAACAATGCTTTGGATAAATGGAAAAGTCTCTACAATAGGTTTAATCCAAAACTTAGTTATTCCTTCAATTGTTTGTATCCTTATACCAGTAGCTATCGCTTACTTTTTGCCCGCATTTAAAGGGACAATTACTCTGGCAAAACAAGATGTAGAAAAAAGTAAAAGAGATGAAAAAGTCTTGGGTAGTAAACGTATGTTAAGTTTTGGTTTAGGTGGTTTGATTTTCGTTCCTATCTTCAAAACTATCACGCATTTGCCACCTTATGTCGGTATGATGTTGGCTTTAGGTGTTGTTTGGTTAGTATCTGAATATATTCATCCGCACGAAGATTTTGAACGCAAAGAGAAATACTCTGCACATAATGCTTTATCTCGTATTGAAATGTCGAGTATCTTATTTTTCTTAGGAATTTTAGTTGCAGTTGCTGCATTAGAATCTGTTGCGATTACTTCTCCGACTGGCGAAGAAGTAGGATTATTACGCTTCCTTGCAGATAAATTAGAAGCTGCCGTTCCAAATCAAAACCTCGTAATTATGTTATTAGGTGTGCTTTCTGCAATTATTGATAATGTACCATTAGTTGCTGCTTCGATGGGAATGTATTCCATGGAAACGTATCCTATGGATAGTTCTTTGTGGCACTTTATCGCTTACTCGGCAGGAACAGGAGGAAGTATGTTAATCATTGGTTCTGCGGCAGGTGTTGCTGCGATGGGAATGGAACGTATTGATTTCATTTGGTATATGAAGAATATTAGCTGGATAGCTGCTTTAGGTTTTCTTGGCGGTGCAATTGCATTTATTTTAATGCATTAAGATGAAAAAAATTAGAATTTATTGAAGAATTTGAAGAATGTATCTTATAAGTTTATAAGAATTTCTGAATAAATTTAAAGTTGAAAATAATTAAAAGCCTTGATAACTGTTGTTATCAAGGCTTTTTTAATATTAAGAATTGATGACAGAAAAAGAAAATTATAAGTTTGTTATCTGAAAAAATTACATAATCAGAGTTATTAACATAAGGTTCAAAATAGGAAAAAATGCTTTTTAATATCCATTATTGGGAAAGTCACAATAAAAGCATAATTCTGTATTTACACGTCTTATTTATATTAAATCATATTTTTAATATGTAATTAATTGGTTATCAGTAAAATAAAATATGTGATTGTTTAAATTTGTGTAAGTTAAAGCAAGAGAATATTATTTGGTTATTATTTTGTAAATATTATTTGTACCGACAATTATAAAATTATTATTAATACACAAAATTAATTTGATTATTGCACTCCAAAAACAATTAAGTAATCATTGTTAATTTGTTCAAAGCTTTTCACATGAAAATACTAACTATGATGATGTTAACGATATTATTATCATCTTTTATGCTAACACAACCGGACTCGAAAACAGAGCCAGACCCTCGATTATTTGATGCATTGTCAGAATCGGAGATTGCAGAAATGCAAGCCAAAAATCCTTTTCTAATTGAATATTATAATTATTTTTTGGATCATTCATACAAGATAATGAATCAACCAAAGAGTAATCAATTGGATTTGCCAACGGTCAATATTCCAAATATTGATAATTTCAATATCTTAGTTTTAAAGAAAGAGCAAAAACTAAAAAGGGCTTGGGAAAGTCAGACATATTATACTATAAAAGATACAGATAAGGTTTTAGTATTTATATCAGAAAAAGAGTTTACTAAAAAATTGAATGAAACGGTTGGAAAATAAATTAGGCAGTTACACTTTATGCATCATTATTTTATAATAATTTTTTAAAAGCTATTAAGATCAAAATCTTAATAGCTTTTTTATGTTTTTTATCTCACAAAGGATTAAATAACAGCTATTTATACTTCCTTCAAATCGTATTTTAAATTATAATTATTCGTTATTTCTAAACTTTAACATGTATCTTAGAGTAATTACCGCTTTTAAAATTTAGGTATTTGACTAAATTTTGCAAATTTTGTAAAATACTTACATGTATTATTAAGTTAGTATACATACGAGTAGAATATTTTACATAAAATCTAAATTAGAGAATCTTAACAAATCATCGTTTATTAAACCTTTTTTAGATTTTATGATTTCCTATTGAATAATATTGTTATTGTTTAAAATCATTAGATGATGAGTCGAAAATTTACATTAAAGCAGACTTGGCTCGTTTTGACTTTCTTTTGTGCCATTGGCATTATGACTGTTGAAGCACAAGACCCGCATTTTTCGCAGTTTAATTCCGCACCGTTGCAATTAAATCCAGCGATGGCAGGAGTTTATGAAGGTCAGTTCAGAGTTGGGATTAATCATAGAGATCAGTGGGGAAGTGTGTTACCTGCCGTTCCTTTCAAGACACAAAACATTAGTTTTGACTTTAGAGTTTACGCCTTCAAAGATGACTATTTTGCCATTGGAATCAACTTATTAAATGATCAAGTTGGGCAAGCACGTTACTCTATGACACAAGGACATTTCACGGCTTCATTTATGAAAAAAATTGTTGGTGGACGAGGTTATCGCTCCGATCAATATCTAATAGCAGGTGGACAGTTTGGATTTGGGCAACAAGGTGTTAACTGGAATACGTTACAATTCGCACGTCAGTTTGACGGACAAGCTTTCAATCCTGATTTGGCAAATGGTGAGTTGACAGCTGACCAAACCGCAATGTATGGTGATTTGAATGCAGGTTTGATGTGGTACGGTTTGTTTGGAAAGCAACGTAGTGCTTACGCAGGTATCGCTTTTCATCATTTAAATTCTCCAAACGTTTCTTTTAATAATATTGAATCCGACCCTTTATATATGAAGTATACAGTTCATGGTGGTGGAGAACTTCCTTTGAATCGTGATATGACACTTTTGCCAACAGCTAATTTTCAGCGTCAAGGCCCTTCATTTCAAACAGTAGCAGGTGCAGCATTGCGTTTTTCTACTCGTGAATGGGATGAGTTCGCTTTACGTTTTGGTCTCTATGGTCGTTTGGCAGGTAGATTTGATAATAATGTAATGACAGATGCTGCTATCGTTTACACGGCTTTAGAATGGCATGATTGGATGTTAGGTTTGAGTTTTGATGCTAATGTATCTTCGTTAAGTGCTGTAAGTGGTGGTCGAGGTGCATTTGAGCTTTCATTGACTTATACAAATCCTCCAGCACGTCGTAAAGGTTTATTCTGTCCTGTATTCTAAAAATATGGATTGATTTAAATATAGAGAAAGGTGTTTTTAACTTCGGTTGAAAACACCTTTTTATTTGATTGCTAATTTTTATGATTGTTAAAATAGTTGGTTCTTTGAAAAAATCCAGTGATAAACCTAAATATACGAATTATTTGAATTCGTATATTTGTGTTGATGTGTTGATGTGTTGATGTGCTGACGTTGGTATAACATCAACACATCAACACGTCAACACGTCAACACGTCAACACGTCAACACAATCTTGATAGATTTCAAATTTTTATTA
>JBGCFH010000372.1:0-3796 GCA_045106825.1 Saprospiraceae bacterium
AATTGTCAAACAACCAAAAAAATAATTTTGTTAATGAAAAATCTGCGTGAATCTGCGAAATCTGCGTGAGATGATTGTTTTGCAAGGCAAAACGTAATATTTTCATTTTTAAGTTTAATATCAGCGAAACATGAATTTATACAAATCTTGTTTTTTATAAAAAAAACAAAATTTCATTATTAACATTTTTCCAAAATATCTAAACCAATATCACTATTTAAACCATCTTTATCAACTACATTTATAAATAATAAATCGCAGCTTAACTTATCATTTTGATTGAAAATACCTTGCACAAAGGTCTGAAAATCAAATACTTTTGGATAAATTAAAATAGTTTTATCGGCATTAAAAATATGAGCATAAGCATACATTTGACGCAAGTCTTCGTCAGAAGGTGAAAGTCGTTTTAAGATTTTCCATTTAGTGTCTAAAACGATATTTTTGCCATCTTTTTGTATAACAATATCAGGTCGAAGACTACGAGAAGATTTTGGATTTATCCAAAATTTTCGACTCGGTTGACCGATGACTTCGATGTTTTCTAAAAGTTCTAATCGTTTCAATTGTCTAAAAACAAACGCTTCAAATAAGATATTCATATCAAATAACATCGCCAAAACATCGTGATTTCCACCTCGAATATCTGGGCTATAATTCAATAAAATCAATCTTGAAATTTCTAAAGCCGTTTTGTATCGTTGAGACTTTCTGTCGAAATTTAGATTGTGAAAATGATGAGCTTGTACGTTGATATGTTCAACTTTCGGAAAGTGTAAACGCAACCTTTGTAACTTATCCAATAATAATGGATTACTAACAATTCGTTGTAAAACGGAAATGGTTTGACTTAATATTTGATTAAATAAATGGTCAAAATCGTAGGTCGAATGTTCGACAAAAAAACGAGTTTTATGAACAGTATTATGTTGAATTTGCTTTGAAAAACTCATTCGACCTCGCATTGCGGATTGATTTTCAACAACGTTTCGATATTTTTTAATCAAGCCTTCGTGTAGTAATTTTTTAACTTCATTGATAAATAATTCAAAATACAAATCTAAAATAAAATGCTGTTGCAATCGCAATTGTGCATTCGACAAACTTTCGATTTTGAGCAAACGACAAGTTTTTAGCATCGAAATCAAAACCGATTGCCAATAATTCTTATCTGTTTTCACTTTTGCATCAGCTTTTGGCAAAATCTCAATCGTCAATCGACCAATCTGTAACACACCAACATAATGACGAAATTTTATACCTCGATGTATAATCGTAAAATATCGTTGTTGATGTCGATCATTAAACCGTATCATTGCTTCCCAAATCTTTTGTGTGAAATTTGGATGTTGCCCGATTTTTAGTGTTTGATGCTCGAATACTTGAATCGTCATTGAATTAATATTGAATTAATTATTTTTGATTCACCAAAATGGAGAAATTATAATCAGTATAAAAATCAAAAATAACTGCAATTTTGATAAAAGAGTCATTATAAGACTTCTGATTTGTATAACTTTTAGCTTTTTTTGAAAAGAAACAACTAAAATATTTTCATCAGATTGATTAATCCTTAATTTTGATACAAAAATTATTACTTATCATTTAGTATTAAGGATTCGTTATTAATGAAAGCACAAATTAAAAGTACGTTAATTCAGATTGTAGTTGGTGCAACAGTCGTTGTTGTCGGTTTACTTGCATTGAATAAATTCGTTCCAGCATTTACATTATTTCCTAAAGAGACCGAAGTCAAAGAAAGTGCAACTTCGCAAGATGAGAAAATACCAGAACATGAAGAAGCCGCACCAGATGAAACATCAAGTGAAACGCCAGATGATGATTTGGTCGGTTCAGAATTTGAGGAAGAAGAACCAACTGCACCAATAATAGAGATACCACAAAGCACTAAACCAAATACACAATATAAGCCTGATAAACTGCTAAAAGTGAAAAATTTCGGTTCAGTTAAGCCAATAGAGATTATGCGTAATGCAAAACGAGAAACGACAATTAATTTTTATAATGAGTTATGCGAACGTAATGCTTTAAGTTATCAGAAAGAAATTGAGTTGTATTTTGCTCTGAAAGAGAAAGAATTATCTGATGCAATCTTATTTTTCGCTGCAAAAGTCGATCGTAAAGTATATTATTTTAAACCTCAAGGCATACATAATTTATTGAAGATTCCGAATAATTATAAAGACGGAAATTATAAAATAGAATATGGTTACATTCTCAAAAAAGAGGTGAATAATCGAGAAATACCATTTTACAGTCGAGTTTGTCAGGTAACCGTAGTTGATTAATGACAATAATAATTTATAATTGTTTGCTAAACTTTTTCATAGAAATAATTTGAACTACAAAAGGCACAATAGACACAAAGGTTACATATCTTAAAAGTTTTGTGAGAAAGCCTTTTTGTTCTCTATTACTAATCATTAATTATGCTACAATATATTACAAGGCGGTTATTTTATGGTGCGATTGTACTAATCATGGTGATTACTTTGGTGGCTTCAATTATTTATTTAGCACCAGTTGATCCTGCGAGTTTGACATTTGGACAGCGTGCAGATGTAGAATCTGTTGAAGCAAAACGAGAAGCATTAGGTTTGGACAAGCCGTTGTATGTACAATTGTTGTGGTATTTGAGAGACATTTCGCCGATTTCACTACATCATGATACACCTGAACATCAAGAACTGTATAGTTATACAAAATTGATAGATTTTGGTGAAAAGGCTTTAGTTGTGAAGTCACCTTATTTGAGAGAATCATTTCAATCGGGTAGAAGTGTGAAAGCAATTTTAGCACAAGCGATTCCGCAAACGGCTTTTTTGGCATTAACAGCCTTGTTGATTGCTACAATTTTGGGAATTTCCTTAGGTGTTTTGGCTGCTTTACGACACAATTCGTGGTTTGATAATGCAGCAGTCGTCAGTTCTGTTTTTGGGTATTCTGTACCGAGTTATGTTACAGCGATTATTTTAGCATTTATTTTTGGGTTTGCTTTATCTGAATATACTGGTTTGAATATTACAGGCAGTTTGATTGAGTTGAATGATTTGGGCGAAGAATATTATGCTTGGCAAAATTTGATTCTACCTGCGATTGCATTAGGAATTCGTCCGGTTGCGATTGTAACACAATTAACACGTTCTGCAATGTTAGACGTTTTGTCACAAGATTATATTCGTACCGCTAAATCAAAAGGTTTGAGCGAAAGAAAAGTAATTGTAAAACATGCTTTACGTAATGCATTGAATCCTGTAACGACAGCGATTTCAGGTTGGTTTGGTGCATTATTAGCAGGTTCGTTTTTTGTAGAATCTGTATTTAGTTATAAAGGTTTAGGATATGAAACCGTTCAAGCTTTATTGACTTTTGATATTCCAGTGGTTTTAGGTTGCGTATTATTTACAGCAATGGTTTTTGTGATAATTAATGTGTTTACCGATTTGATTTATGCCGTGCTTGATCCTCGTGTAAGTGTGAAATAATAATTATTCTTATAGCACTATACATTTTGGTTTTGTAGTAAAGATTTATCAAATCTGATTATCAATAAACTACAATATTATACTCACGCAGATTATTATTATTAATAAAGCAATAATTTACAAAGTAAATAATATAAGGGAGGAGGAATTAAATAAGCTACCCAAGATTTCGTTTTAAATTTTTCTTTAGACGATTGTAATTTTATGACGCATCCCGAGGACTCGGGACGCTAAGAAAATTACAAGAAGTATAAAGGAAAATTTATAGAAAGATGGGTAGGTTGTTTATT
>JBGCFH010000373.1:0-17647 GCA_045106825.1 Saprospiraceae bacterium
ATAAAGGTGGCGAGTTTGTTTTCTATCTTAAAAATGTAAAAAATCAACCACAAATCTCCAATGAAACGCCATCTATCATTATTAAAAAAGAAAAAAATACGTACAATACGATAAAAGAAAAATCAACAAAACCTGAAGAAATAACTCAACCAAAACTAACCACAAAATCAACTTCAAATATCTTACAATCAAATGATTTTCAATTTATTAAGCCATTTCAACAAGGATTTTCGATTTTTAGAAAAAACGAACTTTGGGGCTTTGTAAATCATGAAGATAAAGTTGTACTTGAACCACAATTTTATCAAGCCTACAGTTTTTTGAATGATAAAGCATTAGTGCGAACTCGAAGTAATGCGTATCAATATTTTACGTTGGAAAATCAGCTGATTAATGAAAAAGGAGTTGCTGTACATGAACCGACTTTGGTAAATGTAACGGTTGTGAAAAGTGATTTTAAAACAATAATTTGTACAGTTTCGGTTGGAATCGTAGAACCAAATCAAACGTTAGAATTATTTGATAAGAATAATAATCGTCAAATTGTTACCGTTGCCGAAGTGAAATATCGTGGCATTGCAGTCGATTCGGCTCAACCAAAACAAAGCATCAAAATCGTGACGAAAGAAAGATTAGCAAATCGAGAAGCCATGATTTTGGCTGAACCTAATTCTATGACTTTGACAAAAAACTTTGAAGGTGAAGCATTTTTGAAGAGTTTGGTTCGACATGACGATATTCCGCCTTTTCCTTCTTCATTTAATAATTATTTAGCGATTTATAATTTACAATCATTTTCTATAAATATTAATGTACAAGGTGAAGTCAAATCTTGGAAAAAGCACCAAAATTTCGATATTATCGCAACATTAAGACAAGCGATTCCTTTACGAATTGGGCAATTGATACAAATGAAAGGTAGTCGAGGAGGCGAATGTCAGGTTAGAAAAATCTTAAAATAGTATCTTTATTTAAATATTGTCTTAGCAATTATTTGCAAAACAATATTATTTAATAATAATATTTTAAAATCAATAATAATAAATTATTTGGAATCACCAAATAATATTCATAACTTTAGATTAACAAAAGTGCTACAAAAGTAGTTTTTTGTGTTTATTTGT
This sequence comes from Saprospiraceae bacterium, assembly GCA_045106825.1. Classification (GTDB taxonomy): domain Bacteria; phylum Bacteroidota; class Bacteroidia; order Chitinophagales; family Saprospiraceae; genus CAWVWD01. The sequence goes on from JBGCFH010000373.1 coordinate 1,125, forward strand.
TTGGGTTAGGGACAATCCTTGCTTCAATTCAGTTTGAGGCAAGGATTTTTTTTTGTATAAAGTAGTTTCGTTATTTTTTTGAATGGATAAAGCCGTCTTTTTTTGTAGTTAAAACGTTTCCTAAATGAAATCGGAATTTTAAGTATTTATTATCCTCAATTTTGAAATAAGTTTCGTAAAACGATTTATATATGAGATATTACTATTTATTTTTAAGTATTGTTCTAATCAATTTTTCGGGATGTACAATCAAGCAAGATATTTTACTTAAAAAGTTTGAAAATTCACGACCTCAAGTGTCTTTTGATTTGGTTAATGACCAAAATATAGTTTGTGAAATCGACAGAATACTTATTGGAAATGTAGTTGTTATTAAGAATCATACGAAACAAGAAATTCTTGATACTATTTTTGATTTAGCAACTTTAATTATCAGTGATGACTATTTTACGGAAGTAAAAAAAGAGGAATTACTAAAAGGAATTCATCAAAAAATGCCTTATTCGATGACTTATCTTGATGATGACAAAACAATCATTAAACATATTTTACAAGAAAAGAAAAGTCGTCAAAATGGTGAAATTAATTATTACAAGTGCGATACACCGAATCCAAATCAATTCATATTTCATAGACAAATTCATTCAGGCGTAGAACTTACGCCTCATCATTATCTCAATTTATGGAGTCGTGTATGTTTAGATTCTTTAATTTCTGCTACAGAAGGTTATGATTATTATACGGTTGGTTTTTTAACGAATGAAGAATCTATCCGTAAAACACCTTATACAAAATATGAATTTAAAGGAAGTCTCAATTTTGTATTGACAATATCAACGATTGCTTATGGAAATTATGAAAATCGAAGATATTTAATCCAACTTCCAGCTGCTTTTGAATACTATTCTGTTGGAAAAGAAAAATTAGTGTACAGTTCGAGTCAAACTAACGATGTGCCAATTGAAGAAAATTGGGAAGATTTGATTAATAAATATGATGATACGATTATGAATTATTAATCATCAAACGTTCACTCATTCAAACCTCAATTTCATCATATCCAATTGTTTATGCAAAATGAATTTTGTAAAATCGTAATTATTTCAAATTTAAAAAACTAAGAAATCATGAAAATTGACCGTTACACAAAGTTTATCCTAACCGTTATTGCGTTCTGTTTAGTTGTTTTGACTTTAAACAATGTCGATATTTTTCCGAAGGCTTACGCCAATGATGCCATGAATTATGGTGGAAACTATGGTTTAGTTCCTATGAATGAGGATGGAAGCATCAATGTTCGACTACAAGGAATTGATGAAGCGATTGACGAATTGGACGTGAATATTGTCGGTATAGATACTTATGATGAATTGGAAGTCAACATTGTGGAAGTGAACACAAACGATGAATTGAAGGTAGAATTAACAGAAATTAGCACTTCCGATGAGTTAGATATTAATATTGATGAAGTTGGAGGTTGGGTAGTTAATGGTGGTAAATTACCGATTGAGGAGTAAATTGAGTATAGATTAAAATATATGCTTGGCTTTTTTGGTCTTACTTCTAACAAAAAAAAATGTTCCAATAAATAATATTGGAACATCACTAATCATGGAAGATTTAAAATTCTAAATATTTGTAAAAGCAACTTTAATAAGTTTTATTTGGTTATTGTTGAGGAAATCTTGTTTCTTCAACGATAGCAAATTTAGATAAAAATTTTTCAAAACCTAACATTTAGTTAAATAAATTTTGATTTTAATTTATTATTAAAACATTTAAAGGTTCTGCTAATCTATAACTTATTGAAAATGAATGATAAATAAAAAATCGTAGTATTGAGAGATCCCAAATATTATTTTAAAAAAATATGATTTAAGGAATTTGAATTATAGATAAGTTGCGAAAAAGTTATTGAATTATGCTTTGTGGTGAAAAAATTTTGCGTTAAAAATAAAAAATGCTGATTACCAGATGGATAATCAGCATACCATTTCACTAACAAAAAAACTAATATTTTTCATTAAAAACCATAATATGATTTTTAACTATTTTTTCAAGAAAATAATTCAATTTTAAAACGAGATATTACACCTGATACGCTATTTAATGCATCAAGCTCATTGCATGTGAATTTTCTTTTTGCTCAATAAAATCCCAAGCCAAAGCTCCAGTCCCCAAAACAGCGGTATTTGCACCACTCAAAGTTGAAGTCATTAATTTAATTTTACCTCGAAAAACAGGAAACATATATTTCTCCATGTACTCTTTTGTCGGTTTCATCAACAAATCACCAGCTTTTGTCAAACCTCCTGATAAAATAATCGCTTCAGGATTTAAGTAAGAAACAGTATCTGCTAACTTTGTTCCCAAAATCTCACCCGTATAAATGAAGGCGTTGCTCGCCAATTCATCACCAGCCAAAGCTGCTTCTGTAATCATTTTTGCGGTCATGTTCTGAAATGTAATATCTCGCAAAGGAGATGCTACATTCATATCAGCCATCAACTTAAAGACGGTTCGTTTGATACCAGTTGCAGAAGCATAAGTTTCTAAACAACCACGATTGCCGCAGTTACATTTTCGACCATCAGGACGAACAGCAATATGTCCCATTTCACCTGCTAATCCATGTCTTCCATGTACCAATTTTCCATCAACTACAATTCCACTTCCTAAACCTGTCCCCAAAGTAATTAAGACAAAGTTTTTCATGTTTTTTGCTGCTCCAAAACGCATTTCGCCAACAGCGGCAGCATTTGCATCATTTGTAATGACAGTCGGTACATTCAACAAGTTTTGAATAGCATCAACAATCGGCACCATTTCGCCCCAGTTAAAATTAACCGGATATTCCATTCTACCTGTGTAAAAATTTGCATTCGGTGCTCCTATACCAACTCCTAATAAGTTTGCTGGTTGATTAATTTTAGTTCTCAACACATCAATCTCAAATTCAAAACGATTGATGAATTCATTAAAATTTTCTTTTGCATTTGTCGGAAACGACGAATGTGCCAATACATTACCTAAGTCATCTATGACTCCGATTTTTGTATTTGTTCCTCCAATATCAACTCCTAATGTGATTGCTTTTCTTTGCATTGAAAATGATATATAATTCAAAATTAAATTTCAACAGTACAAAAATAACAAAACTATTTGATATAGTGTAAAAATGACACTAAGTTTTTTCAAGAAAGATTTTATGACGTGATATTTCATAATAGATTAAATAAAATTTCATTTAATTATTATTGATTGTTTTAAAATAAGTGTTACTTTGAAATCTGTTGCTGAGTCTATATTACAGCACGTTCTTCAATTTTTAATTTAAAAAAAAATGATACGATATTTTTTAATACTTCTTTGTGCAATATTTTTAGGAAGTTGTTCGCCCAAAAGAGTGAAAAATTTACCTCCAGCAGTATTTATACCGACATTGAACTTAATGACCGAAGTTTCTAAAGTCAGTATAAATTTGTCTAATACGATTATTACGCCTTCGATTTCGGTATTAATATTAGAACGGAAGCCTTGTCCAGTCGGTAAATGTCCTGCTTATAGAGTTGAGTTTTTTGAGGATGGTTTAGTACAATATGAAGGCAAAGCTTATGTTGATAAATATGGCAAATATGAAACACAAATCAGTCAAGAAAAATTAACGGCTTTGCTAACAATGGCAAAAAATATCGGTTATTTAGATTTTCAAAATCGTTATCCGACTTCGGGACAAATTATTTATGATGTGCCTTTGACGGTTTCTTATGTTCAGCATTATGCTGAAGTCAATCACATTGAAAATCATCACAATGCACCTGTTCCATTGATTCGTTTTGAGCAACATATTGAGGAATTAATTGAATATTTAGAATGGAAACAAATTAAATAATTTTAAAAACTGTTGAATAGTTATACTGTTTAGCTGTTTTATTAATTCTAATTTTATGAAAACAATTTTTGGATTTTTTATCGTGGTTTTTGTCTTTTTTTCCTTTGATAATTCGTCATTAATAGATGGAAAGACATTGTATAAAAAAGGGAATTGTAGTGCTTGTCATGGAAAAAAGGGAAAATCAATCTTGGTAAAATCAGGAAATTTACAAAATCCCAATTTAACATTAGCACAGCGTATCGAAACGATTACAAACGGCTCTAAAACAAATCCTACTATGATTGCTTTCAAAGAACAATTTACAAAAGAGGAAATTCAAGCTATTGCAGAATATACGATGACTTTTATTAAAGATTAAAACTAATACTTAAACTAAACACAAATGAAAAAATTAGCACTTATTATTTTTGCCTTCGGGTTTATATTTTATGCTTGTGGCGGTGGAGAAGAAACTTCATCAACTAATAATCAAGAAGTTGCAGAAAAATCAGCACCAAATGGAGAGAAATTATATCAACAAGCAAATTGTGTCACTTGTCATGGTGCATTTGGAGAACCTGTATTAGCAGGTGCAGGAGATTTGCGTAATCCAGAGTTGACCTTAGCACAACGTATCGAAACGATTACGAATGGCTCAAAAGCAAACGCTACAATGATTGCTTTTAAGGATACTTATAGTGAAGCAGAAATCAAAGCTATTGCAGAATATACAATGGGTTTTGTGGAGTAAGTTTCTTGGATGAAAGGCATTTTTGAAATGCCTTTCATCCGATTTATTTCAAATGTGTCAAATCATTTCGTAATCGAATATTAAAAATATCATTATCTAATTCTACAATATATAAAGAAGTATTTAGATGATGATAATTTTCCATTTCTCGCAAGTCATCATTATTCAATAAACACATCAAACAACGCAATGTCCGACCATGCGAACAAATTAATGCTCGATTAAAATCTGTGTTTTTGATTTCATCAATGAATTTATTTAATCTCAAAACCATACTTGCAGCACTTTCTCCTTCTGTTAATTTAGCATCAAGATGACCATTTTTCCATGCTTGAATCAACGTTTTATATTCCTTAATACTTTCCGTAGTTGCTTTTTTTCCTTCGTGAACTCCCCAGCCGATTTCTCTCAACTCTCCTCGAACTCGCCATGTAATACCTTGATTAATAAAGTGTTGTACAGATTCGTGTGTCCGTTTTAGTGTAGAAGTATAAACGTAATCAAAAGGAATATCTTTATACTGTTGGAAAAATTTTAAAGCCTGTAATTGACCATTTTCATTCAAAGAAGAATTTACGCCACTTCCTTGAATAATACCTTGTCGGTTATAATCCGTTTCTCCGTGACGAAGAATATAAAGTTCTTTCATAGTGATTTGTTGATTTACTGATTTTTAATTGCAATGATACGTAAGTACAATTCTATCATAATAAGTTGACGAATCATATAATCATTATATTGGTCGTATTCTAACGTTTCCGACAATTCCATAGCAAAATCTTGAGGCTCGACATTGCCATATTCTTTATTGATTAAATACGTTTGTATAAACCCGTTTTTATTTTGTTTAATACAATTATAATAATCACTTTTGGAATTAAGTGTATAATAATTTTCGATATACTTGACAATAACTTCGTTACCATCTTCATCATAAGCCAGTTCTTCTGTATAAGTTGTATCACCTAATTCGACCAAAGGAATCCAAATATTTTTGAAATTAGGATGATTAAGTAAGGCATTAGCTATATTATCATTTAACAATTTTTCTGTATTCATTTCAGAAAGACTTTGTCCCGTCCATTCTTCTACAAATCGCTGATAACCAACTGCCAAATCTTCCCCTTCACTCAATAATTCATTACTAATAAATTGTTCTAAATGTTGACTGGCCGCAGCTAATAGTTGATAAGTTTCAAGATTTAAACATCTATCAAAAACAGTTTTAGGTGTAAAATTATCTAATTGAAGCACTGCAATATCTACCTTTTTTTTAGCTGTTTTTTTTGAATCACAACTCCAAATCAGAACGCTACACAATAGGAATATGAAGGTTTTATACATTGAAACACTTATTGTTAAGTGATTAAAATAATTCCTACAAAAGTACATAGGAAACCTTAGATTCTTACGTATTAAATATTAAAAAATATGAATTTATGATATATTGTCATATAATATTCATGTTTCGCTGATATTAAACTTAAAAATGAAAATATTACGTTTTGCCTTGCAAAACAATCATCTCACGCAGATTTCGCAGATTCACGCACATTTTTCATTAACAAAATTATTTTTGTGGTTGTTTGACAATTTTTGCCAGTAGCTGCCGTCTTTGTTTGAAATTGTTTACTGAAACTAAAGACAGCTGCTACTTAAAATAATAATTTTTTGCCAAAAGCAAAAATTATCAATAAACCATTTTTTCTACCAATTATTAGAAAATCTGCGTGAATCTGCGTAAATCTGCGTGAATCTGCGTGAAAAAAGCATTTTGCGAAGCAAAATTTAGCAATTGTGATTTCTATTTTACGTTTCAGCGAAACGTGAAATAATAATTACAAAACAAAAAAATAACGACTTTAAGATATTACATCAAAACGGATAACCAATCGCAAGTACATAATTTGGATCTCGCCACCAACCTTTTGGAAGATAATAACCTCTATATTGATTCGTTTCACTATAATACGGTGTACGTACCTTGTAACCTAAATCCAATCGCATCACAAAGAATCCAAAATCTTTTCGGAATCCAAAACCTGTACCGATAGCAATTTGTTTAAAAAAAGAATTTAATTGAAACTGGCGACCAAAATCCTCTGGATCATTAAGCAGCCAAACATTTCCTGCATCAGCAAATATAGCGGCATCAACATCATAATAACTATTCAACTTAAATCTTAACTCTGTATTCAATTCTATCTTAAGATTTCCCGTTTGAAAAGGAACAACATCATCATAGACAAAAGGATAAATATATCTACCTGGACCAACCTCCCGCACTTGCCATGCTCGAATACTTCCGTCTCCACCTGCAAAAAATTGTTTGACATAAGGCATATCTGTTGAATTTCCCCAAGGCACGCCCAAACCAAAATTAAAACGACTTGCCCATGATGTTTTTTTATTAAACCGCTTTGTCCAGTTATAATCAAATTCTAATTTAACATATTGAGAATAAGAAATCGTATCAAAAAACTCAAAATTTTCAGCTGGTTGTATAAAGAAATCCGCACCATTTAGTAGCAAACCTGCGGACTCTCCAATAATCCGCATATCGTGTGATATGCCTTTTGAATTTACTGGACTACTGTATTGATAAATATAATTACTACCAAAAATCAGTCGTCGATCAAAACTACTGGCTAAAAGTGGATTTAAATCTAATGTTAACTGAAATGTACTATCTATGTCATTTGGCAAAACCAAACTCACAAAAGCTGGAGTCAATACATGACGACGATTTTCAAGTTTCCAGTCAAAGTTTCCTGCAAGGGAAAACAAATTAAATTTATACAGATTAATTCGAGAGATATAATTATAACTTGTCGTCAAGTTAAACTTTGACTCGTTTATCCATCGAAACTTACTATTTCTAATAGTTGGTGTTGCTAAATTAGCTTGTACCCGAAAATCAATGGTATTTAGTTGAAACAAAGGATCTGGAGCTCTTTTTTCATCAAAATTTATTTCAATACCACCAACTGGTCTAATTGTAAAAACCTCTGCACCTCGAAACAAATTACGATGTTTGAAATTGATATTTTGGAAAAAACCAAAATTATTTCCTGAAAGGTTAATATTATTTTCACTTGGCGAAATGTAGTTAAACTCGAAATCTGTTCCTAATCCCATCTTTTTTGCAGGATTCATGTAAACATAGAAATCAATACTATTTGAATCTTCGGGACTTAGCACTGATCGAACTCGAACAAATTGATATATCTCTATAGCAGATAGTTGTCGCCGAGTTTTGTCGTAAGCAGTTTTAGAATAACGATCTCCTTTTTTGAATGCAAAAGCATTTAAAATCGGTTTATATTTGACTAAGTATTTTTTTGTTTCTGATGATTTTAATAAATGAAATCCGTCATAACCTTTAATTATTAAAGTATCTAACTTTGTACTTGGTCGAAAAACTAACGGGTCATATTGAGTATAAATATAAACATTACCAATCGTATAACGTTGATGAAAAGTCGTATCAGTCGGTCGTGCAATCGTTACAATTACCTTGGCTTTTAATTCCTTTTCGGTGGTATCGCCTTCAAAAAAAACATAATTTGGATAAAAATAGGTAAATCCCATATTTTCCAACTCCTTTGTAATCCGATTCTTTTCATTACCGAATACGGTTTTACTCACAGGTTGTCCTTTTCGTAAGAAGGTTTTGGTCTTGAGTTGAGGCAAAATCTGTCGTATCGTGTCATCATCTGTTACAAATACGGTCGTATCAATGGTTAGTAACCGTCGAATTTTAGCGGTATAAATAACTTCAACCGTTGGTTTCCGTTTGTGCAAAACAGTATCTGCGGTAACATCAGCATAAAAATAACCTAAATTATTCAATAAATAAGTCATCGATTCTGTCGATTCCTCCATCAAAGTTCTATCGTATAATACAGGTTTTTCTACGAACTTCTTTAAAAACCATTTTTGTATTTTTGTTGTATCTTGATAATTTTTTTTTTCTAATTTTCGTTGAGTTCTATAATGCCATTTCATACGACTGGGTTGACCGACAAAGTTATCTCGATTAGGTTGTTGTTTTATGACACTTCCTAAACCATATTGTAATGAAACGACTTCGTCCGATGAGGCATTAGATTCAATTTTAACGGTGTTCTCTACCACTAATAGTTCTCCATCCTCTAAAAATTTCGTAGAATTGCAACTATAAATTGTTGTTGTAAAAATTATAATACAACACAATTGCCAAGTTTTAAAATGACAAACGATGTTATCAAAAACCAAAATTAAATATTTAAATAGTTTAAAATCAAAAAAATTTCGTCAAAAGTATAACAATTTTGTAGCAGAAGGCGACAAAATTGGTATCGAAATTTTGAAAAATGCTCAAAATACTGATGCTATTTTTTCTACCAATATTGAGGCAATTTACGCATTACCTTCTTGGATTAAAAATCATCAGGATTTATTACAGCCTTTTCAGGCAATAACAACCGAGGTTGATAATACGATGCTCAAGAAAATTTCTAATTTTCAAACGCCAAATCAAGCCTTAATTATTTTAAAGCAATTTGATTTTGATTTGCCACCTAAGCAAATACAAACAAATTTGACGTTGTTATTAGATGAAATCCAAGATCCAGGTAATTTAGGGACAATATTACGAATTGCCGATTGGTTTGGTATTCCGAATGTCATTTGTTCTACAAATTGTGCCGATATTTATAATCCCAAAACGATACAAGCTACAATGGGTGCTTTTTTGAGAGTTCGTACATTTCGATTAGATTTGACAAAATTTTGTCGTAATTTTAGCCAGTTGCCAGTTTACGGTGCTGTACTCGGTGGCGAAAATCTTTTTCAAACCAAGTTAAATAAAAACGCACTTGTCGTAATTGGTAACGAAGGCAAAGGTATTTCACCAGAAATGATTAAACAATTAACGCATCATATCGAAATTCCTGCAAATGGACATGCAGAATCGTTAAACGCAGCGATTGCAACAGGAATTATTTGTGCTGCTTTTCGTAATTTATAACATTATCATCAATGAAAATTATAATAACCCAAACAAAAAAAACAGTAGATTTTACGAATCGAATAAAAGCTCAATTTGAGCAAGTAGAAAGTATTGATTTGGATAGTCAATTAAATAGACTAATGCCACAAGTCAACGAAGCAGACGCTTTGATTATTCCGATTGATAAGGAACATTTAAAACTAATTAAAAAAAGTGATTGGGAAGTATTAAAGATAAAACATCAAAAAAAAACGCTGCAAGTGCTTCCCGTAATAATGGAAGATACTTCGTGGTCTTACATGCCTTATGCTGCTGTTTTTCCTATTTTCCCCAATGATAAATCAAACCTGACAGAAAGTAATGTTGAGTCTGTACTGAACGATATTAACTCCTATTTGGCTTCCGTCAAATCACCTATTGAAACTGATAATAAAGTAGAACAACTATCAACTCCAACAAAGCAATCTTCTATATTATCAACAAAAATTGGTCATTCACAAACTAATGCACTATTGGCGAAAGCCAACGACGCAGAAACAAAAGGTAACTTAAAAAATGCTATTGAGTATTATAAAGATATGCTTCATATTACAACTGATGAAGCGATTATTACTCAATACAAAAATAAAATCGAACAATTAGAAAATAAAATCAAACTAAATAGTTGGATAAATCAAGGGCGAAATGCCTACAAAAAAGGCGATTTTGATACTGCTGTAAAAGCTTTCAAGGAAGCTACTGCAATTGAAAATTCTGAAAAATTACAGAAAACAATTAAAAAAATTGAATCTCGATTACGTCGAAAAAAAATAGATGATAACATCAGAGACACTAAACGTACAAAATGGTTTGCCGTTTTAGGTGCGATTGTTTTTGCTGTTGGAATTCTTTTTTTGATTCGTTATCTCAATCGACCAAAACCAATTTTGGTTGATATGAAGGTTATCGAAGATGGTTATCCGATGGTTTTGGTAAAGGGAAAAACCTTCAAAATGGGTACAAATGCTTACGATGATCAAAAACCATTGCACGAGGTTACTTTAGACGATTATTATATTGGAAAATACGAGATTACGGTGGAATTGTACGATGCCTATTGTCAAGATCAAGGTTTAGAATTTGTGAATCTTTCGACTGGAAACCTTCGTGGAAAAACAGCAATGACACATGTTTCATGGTTCAATGCTTGTCAGTTTGCCAATTGGTTGAGTAAAAAAGAAGGTTATTCTGCAACGTATATTATATCATCAAATCGTGTGATTATTGATTCAAAAGCAAATGGTTATCGTCTACCGACCGAAGCACAATGGGAATTTGCGGCAATTGGCGGTCGAGAAGTTAAAAAATATCGTTATGCTGGTGGCAACTATATGAATGATGTATCCTGGAATGGCGAAAACTCGCAAGGAGAAGTGCATCTGGTCGGTCAACAGAAACCTAATGAATTGGGATTATATGATATGAGTGGCAACGTTTGGGAATGGTGCTGGGACTGGCATAAAACAGGTTATGAAGGTCATGGTTCGTTAAACCCAACTGGGCCAGATTTTGGTTCAAATAAAGTAATGCGAGGCGGTTCGTGGTTTAGTGAAGATTATTATTTACGACCACGTACAAGAACAATGGATCTACCAACAACAAGAGATGTAGATTTGGGATTTCGATTAGTAAGACCTAAATAATGGTCGTTTGTTCTTTATTTGACGGTTGATGACCGACTCGCTAATCGGTATTCTCTATCACTCATTTGATAATTTTGGTTCTTTGAAAAATCCAGTGATAAATGTAAACATACGAATTATTTGAATTCGTTTTTTGTGTTGATGTTGCCTGCCCCGAAACCTCGGGGAATTTTTCAAAGAATCATAATTTTTATAAAAAAATAACCATTATGAAAAATAGACTTTTACTACTTAGCGTACTAACTTTATTTTATTGGTCAGCGAATAGTCAAACAATTGTTTCGATTGAACTGTTGGAAAATTACACTCAAGGAGGATTAACAGCACTTCTACCTGGTGTTCCTTTTCTAAATGGTGTAGACGAATATAAAGTAGTTTACAATACAGTTGATGTAAATGGTAATCCTACAATAGCATCGGGCGCAATGTATATTCCGCATAGTTGCGATAATTTTCCAATGAGCGTTTATCAACATGGAACTCAATTTGACCCTGAAGTTGTACCTTCAAGAGGTGAAGAACCTATCGGTTTGGCTTTTGCGGGTTTTGGTTTTGCGACTATTGCTCCAGATTATTTAGGTATGGGCGACAATGATATTAATATTCATCCATATTTGCATGCAGAAAGTCAGGCAACTGTAGCAACTGATTTATTGCGTGCGGCAAGAAGCTTTATAGCAGATAGTTTGGGGTTGATGCACAATGATGAATTATTCATAACTGGTTATTCACAAGGTGGACATGCTGCTATGGCATTACACAAATATATTGAAGATAATAATCTGTTGACAGAGTTTAATGTGATTGCTTCTTCACCACTTTCTGGCCCTTATGATTTGGCAGGTGTTCAGACAGCTTTACCACCAAACTCCGTTTATTCTGTTCCGACATATTTACCATATTTGATTGAATCTATGCAATACGTTTATGGCAATATTTATACAAATACAAGTGAGGTGTATCAAGAACCTTTAGCAACAAATATTAACAATTACAAAAATGGAACAATGTCTATTGATCAAGTTGGTGCAAATTTGCCTGGCAATGTTTTTCAGTTTATGAATCCGACATTTTTGAATGCTTACTTAGCAGATACAATTCAACCTTATACGCATCCATTTAGAATTGCTTTATCGCAAAATGCAAACTATGATTGGACACCTCAACGACCAGTTCGTATGGTTTACTGTACCGCTGATGAGCAAGTTTATCCTCAAAATGCTTTAGTAGCAGAAGCCGCAATGAATGCGAATGGAGCGACAAATGTAGAAGCATTTTTAGCATTAGATGGTGGAACACATGAAACTTGTTTTATTCCTGCTTTATTAAATACAATAACTTGGTTTAATATACAACGTACTCAATGTCAAGCCTTTCCAGTATCTACAATAGGTTTAGATTACAGCGAATCAATTCAAATTTATCCAAATCCGACTCAAGGTTTCATTGAATTGAATCTTACGGAGTTACCGACTACAAAACCATTAATTTGTCGTGTGTTATCTATATCTGGTCAAGTTTTATTAGAACAAAATTTAGCTAATGAAATGTATCCTCAATTACATCTGGATTATCCTCAAGGTATGTATATTTTAATGTTGGATAATGAAGAAGTAAGTGTAAAGCGTAAAGTGACGATTTTTTAATTTTGTTTTATCAGACATTCCATGAGTTAATAAATTTGGGAGGTATTTCAAAAATATCTCCCAAATATTCAATAGATTGAACAACTACAACTTTTTAACTTTTTTCTCATATTCATCAATCGTATAAGCAGCAATATAACGACCAATATCCACCAATTCTTCCGCACGATAAAAGTCAAAAAGGCTACAAGTTGAATGAGGCACTTCTATAAAAATATCGGGGTTATGAAGTCGAACAGTATCCATTTGCAAACGATTCAACATCATATCATAACTATTTATTAGAATATTAAAATAACCAATTTTCGACTTTTTATCCTTTGCTTTTGATATTTTAAAGTAATCTTGCAAAACTTTCACTTTCCTTTTGTAGCGTGTTTCTTTAGCTTTCTTCTCTCTCTTAGACTTCTTCGTATTAATAGCTGGAATCCTTGCATTCACAGTAACTGCTACCAAAATATCATCATCAGTTCGTATTGCATTACCAATCGGTAAATTATTTATTACACCTCCATCAACCAAAATTCTATTTTCTGTTTCTACAGGTGTAATAACACTCGGAACAGCGATAGAAGCACGAATAGCGTCAAACAACAAACCATCTTTAAAAACAACTTCTTCTTTATTCATAATATCCGTTGCTGTTACCGTGAATTTAATGGGTAAATCTTCAATACGTTCATTTGGCATAAACGCTTTCATTCGTTCCAAAACTCGATCGGCTTTTATCAAACCTTGTTTACTAAATGTAAAGTCTAACAAGCGAAAAGTTTCTTTTTTATCTAATGCCAATAACCAATCTTTGAACTCTGGTAGTTTGCCCAAAGCATAAACACCACCAACTAATGCACCCATCGATGTTCCTGCAATTGAAGCGACTTCAAAACCTCGATTCTCTAACTCTTCAATAACGCCAATATGAGCAATTCCTCTCGCTCCGCCTCCAGATAATACTAATGTAATTTTTTTCATTTTTAGATAATTTTAATAGGTAAATTATGAAAGATTTTGTGTCGCAAAATTAGATATTTTTTATTTTTAAAACACTTCTAAAATTTAAACTGCTGATTATTTTTTTTCAAAATGACCGTTTTCAAGATACTTTATTTTCTATAACAAATTGGAATTTGTTTAAACAATTCATTGTTCGTACTTTTGCAGCCAAATTACAAAAGTAGTTTTAGTAGTTATTTAGTTTTAGTAGTTTCAGTAGTTCAAACGAACCACAACTACTTAAACTATAAAACCACTTAAACTACTAAAACTAAACAAATGACAACTCAATTCAATTTTACACACATCTATAACATCAAATCTCGAAAGCGTCACTGACGCTATTCTCCTTTAATTTTTAGTAACGTTACTAATTACTAATTTACATATCAATTGTGTGAACATTTAGCACAATCTTTTCTTATAATAATTTTAAAATAATTAATGTTGATTGCAATCTATCTGTTTGAATAACAATCAAACATTTGAACAATCAAACAATCAAACATAGAACAAATGCAATTAAGCGAACAGGAAATTCAAAGACGGAATAACTTACAAAAAATAGCGGATTTAGGTTTTGAAACCTTTCCAGCAGCAAAAGTTGAGGTAGATTTCTCTTCTACAACATTTACAACAGCAGATTTTCATGTGAATTTGCAAAAAGCATTAGCCGAGATAAAAGGTGTTGGTGAAGCTGGTGCAAAAGTATTGATGGAAGGTTTGTTCAAAAACCGTTTCAAAGGCGATAGAGTTTTGCAAGATGAATCTATTACTTCTCAAGTTGCTATCAGCGAAACGATTGAGTTCGACGGCGATGCTCGTGAACCAATGGCTTTTGCAGATTATGCCGCAGAAATCAAATTGTCTGCTTTAGGCGATTTTGCGAAAGCAAAAAAAGGAGAAGTAAAAATCGCTGGTCGTTTTATGGGACAACGTGGGCCTTTTGCGAAATTACAAGATTCGCAAGGTCAAATTCAGTTGTACATTGGTAAAAAAGACTTAGGTGATTCAGAGGAAGAGATTGCTCGTTATAAAAAATTAGTCAAATTATTGGACATTGGAGATTTCATTGGCGTAAGCGGTGAATTATTTTCAACTGGAATGGGAGAAGTGTCTATTCATGTTCGTGATTTGAAGTTTTTAGGAAAATCTTTACGTCCATTACCTGTTGTAAAAAGAGATAAAGAAGGGAATATTTACGATGAATTTAAAGATCCAGAGTTACGTTATAGAATGCGTTACGTGGATTTGACGGTGAATCCAAAATACAAAGAAATCTTCTTGAAGCGTTCAAAAGTTATCGCTTCGATGCGTCAATTCTTTGTGGACAAAGACTGGTTAGAAGTCGAAACACCGATTTTACAACCGATTCACGGAGGTGCAGCAGCACGACCTTTTGCGACACATCACAATACTTTGGATATGCCTTTGTATTTGCGTATTGCGAATGAGTTGTATTTGAAACGTTTGATTGTCGCAGGTTTTGATGGCGTTTTTGAGTTTGCAAAAATGTTCCGTAACGAAGGAATGGACAGAACGCATAATCCAGAGTTTACAGCAATGGAAATCTATGTAGCCTACAAAGACTACATTTGGATGATGAAAATGGTGGAAGATTGTTTGGAACACGTTGCAATGTCAGTAAACGGCACAACGAAAGCTCAAATCGGTGATAATGTAATTGATTTTAAAGGACCTTATCGAAAATTATCAATGTACGATTCTATCAAAGAATATACAGGAATTGATATTTCGGAAATGGACGAAGCTGGTTTACGTGACGTTTGTAAGCAATTGGGAATTCATCCTGATCCAAGTTATGGAAAAGGGAAATTGGTCGATGAAATCTTTGGCGAAAAAGTCGAAGACAACTTGATTCAACCAACTTATATCACAGATTATCCTGTGGAAATGTCGCCTTTAGCGAAAAAACATCGCTCAAAAGAAGGTTTGGTTGAACGCTTTGAATTGTTTGTTAATGGTAAGGAAATCGCTAACGCTTATTCTGAATTAAACGATCCGATTGACCAACGTCAACGCTTTGAAGATCAGTTGAAATTGGCAGAAAGAGGCGATGATGAAGCAATGGTTTTAGATGAAGATTTCTTACGTGCATTGGAATACGGAATGCCGCCAACTTCTGGTTTAGGTATCGGAATCGACCGTTTAGTAATGATGTTGACGAATCAATCTTCTATTCAAGAAGTGTTGTTCTTTCCACAAATGCGACCAGAATAAATGTGAATTATTAACTATTAATGGTTAATCTTTCCTGTTCCGAAAACTCGGTGATGATGTAATTTATTTGAAAATATATGAGGCGATAAGTCAAAAACTTATCGCCTCTCGTATTTTACAACATAACCTAAGAATTAATTTTTTAAAATAATATACAATCTCTAAATCATACTGATTATCATCATCTAAAAAACAGAAAACTCAATAGACTTTATTCTAAAATAGTTTAGTAATGAATGGAAATTAAGATTTTATTGCTAATCGAGGCGACAAAAACGGAGTGTAGCCTTAGCTACATGAGTATTTTGTTAACAGCCTGTCCCGAAACCTCGTGGAAAGAGTA
>JBGCFH010000374.1:0-15177 GCA_045106825.1 Saprospiraceae bacterium
ATTGTCAAACAACCAAAAAAATAATTTTGTTAATGAAAAATCTGCGTGAATCTGCGAAATCTGCGTGAGATGATTGTTTTGCAAGGCAAAACGTAATATTTTCATTTTTAAGTTTAATATCAGCGAAACATGAATTAATACATCAACATACCAAATCCATGTTCTTCGTCCCAATCACAACTTCCTGCAAAACCATAATAAGCAAATCCATCTAATTCATCATCAAGTAGATATAAAGAACCTAACGAAACATTATCATCTACATCATCAAATGTCTTTATTTTTGGAACATCATCCTCATTATATTCTTCTTCTCCCAAGCAGTAAATCATAAACTTAGGATATTCTTGAATAATACCATCGTATAATGCATCTATTACCTTTTTTTGATTACTGTTAATATAATCAAAAGTATTTTTTTGAGCAATAGTAATACTATCTTCTTTCTCATTATAAAATGGAAGTTCTATTTCTATAAATGGTAATTGGTTGTAACTATCTTTTTTAAAGTACATTTCATTACACCAATAATCTTCCAAAAACTTATCGTCAATATTTTCCATCTGAATTTATTTTCATAAAAATGAGCTAATTAAAAATCAAACTACAAACACCTCAATAATTATCAATTATACAATTGTCAATTATCCATTAATAAACTATCTTTGCAAACTTAAGAATTAATCATATAGGAAATGTCTGAGAAAAAATTTATTTCGACATTTCTAATTGTTATAAAAAGAATAAATGAAGGCTTCATATAATTGGTTAAAATCCTATTTAAATACTCGTCCTGATGGCTCAACGATTGATATTCCTGTCGTAGAATTAGGGGATATTCTGACAGAGATTGGATTAGAAGTAGAAGGAATTGACGAACACGAAAGTATAAAAGGTGGATTGAAAGGCTTGGTTATCGGACACGTTTTGGATTGTAAAAAACATGAAAATTCTGATAAATTATCGGTAACAAAAGTTGACTTAGGAAATGGTGAACCAGTACAAATTGTTTGTGGTGCTCCAAACGTTGCAGCTGGGCAAAAAGTAGTTGTTGCAACCGTTGGAACTACTTTATATACAGCAGATGGTGGCGATTTCAAAATCAAAAAATCAAAAATTCGTGGTGAAGTATCAATGGGAATGATTTGTGCCGAAGACGAAATTGGTTTAGGTGCTTCTCATGACGGAATCATGGTTTTGGATGCTGACGCAACAATCGGAACACCAGCAGCAGAATATTTCAATATTGAAACAGATTATGTTTTTGATATTGGCTTAACGCCAAACCGTTCTGATGCAACCGCACATATCGGAGTCGCAGAAGATTTAGCAGCTTATTTGACGATTAACAATGGTTATACAGATGGTGTCAATTATCCAGAAGTTGGTGATTTAGCGAAAGCGGAAACACAATTGCCAATAGAAGTCGTCATAGAAAACGAAGCAGCAGCACCTCGTTATGCTGGTGTTTGTATCAATAATATCACGATTAAAGCATCGCCAGAATGGTTACAAAATCGTTTGAAATCAATTGATGTTCGTCCGATTAACAATGTTGTTGATATTACGAATTTCGTTCTGCACGAATTTGGTCAACCGTTGCACGCATTCGATTATGAAAAAATTGGTGGTCAAAAAATCATTGTAAAGAATTTGCCGAAAGGCTCTAAATTCTTGTGTTTGGATGAAGTTGAGCGAGAATTGCACGAAGATGATTTGATGATTTGTGATGGCGACTCTAAAGGAATGTGTATGGGCGGCGTTTTTGGAGGTTTGACTTCTGGCGTTTCTGAATCGACAACCTCTATTTTCTTAGAATCTGCTTACTTTGAGCCGATGACAATTCGTCGTACAAGTATGCGACACACGTTGAGAACAGACGCAGCAAAGGTTTTTGAAAAAGGTGCTGATCCAACAAAAACTGTTGATGCGTTGAAACGTGCCGTTTCATTAATTCAAGAATTAGCTGGTGGCGAAGTAGCTTCTGACATCATTGATTTATATCCAAATCCTGTTGAGAAGAATCAAATTACTTTCGCTTACGCAAATGTAAATCGTTTGATTGGACAAGATTTGTCAACCGCTGATGTTGATGCAATTTTGGCAGCTTTGAATATTGAGTTTGTTGAAAGAACGGAAACTGGCGGAACAGTTGCGATTCCAACTAACAAATTCGAGGTCACTCGTGAAGCAGATTTGATTGAGGAGATTTTGAGAATTTACGGTTTTAATAAAGTAGATATTCCGACTTCGATTAAGAGTTCGGTTGTCTTTAGCGAAAACCCAAATCCTTACCAAACTCGTAATACAATTGCCGACTTTTTAGCTGCAAATGGCTTGAATGAGATGATGAATATGTCACTCATCAAAACATCATACAAGGAATTATTATCCTTAAAAGAGGAAGATTTAGTGTTTATTAATAATACTTCAAATCAAAACATGGACTTAATGCGTCCAAATATGATTTTTAGTGGTTTAGATACGATTTTACATAATCAAAATTATCAAAATCGTAATTTACGATTATTTGAATTTGGAAAATCATATTTGAAATCTGAAAACGGATTTAAGGAAACAGAACATTTGACGATTTTCTTGACTGGTCAAAAACACGAAGAAAATTGGTTGCAAAAAGGAGATAACAAAGCAAACTATTATACACTTAAAGCATTGGTCAACAATGTATTAGGACGTTTAGGCTTGAATGGTTATCAAACTTCGGTTGTTCAAGATGATGTATTTTCATTTGGTTTGAAATATCATCGTGGACCACAAACATTGGTGACTTTCGGACGGGTTTCAAGTGGTTTGACTAAGAAGTTTTCATTGAAGCAAGAAGTATTTTTTGCGGATTTCAACTGGAAAGCGATTTTTAAATCATTAAAAAAATCAAAAGTTGTTTTTCAAGAAATTGGTAAATATCCATCTGTTCGTAGAGATTTAGCCTTAGTTATTGATAAAAGTATTAACTTTGAGGATATTGCGGCTGTTGCATACAAAAATGCGAAGAAGATTTTGCAAGATGTCAACTTGTTTGATGTTTATGAAAATGAAGAGCGTTTAGGAAAAGGTAAAAAATCTTATGCAGTAAGTTTTGTGTTTAAAGATACATCTAAAACCTTGAAAGACAAGGAGGTAGAGAAAGTGATGAATAAACTCATCAAAACTTATGAACACAGATTAAACGCTATAATTAGAAAATAAATACTGGTTACTGGTTTCTGGTCGCTGGTTTCTTGTCACTTATAGACAATAATCAGTAACCAGTATCCAGCGACAAGCAACCAGAAAAAATGAATGATTTAGTTGAAAAGTTGGATGCTTTTGAAATAAAAATCAGAAGATTAGTATTACTTAATCAACAATTGCGAGAACAAAATGAGCAATTGCAGATTGAAGGTATACGCATGCAAACTCAATTGAATCAACAAGAAAAGGCAATAGTCGAAATGCAAGAACGACTTGCCGAATCAGAAACTTCAACAGAAGGACAACTCGAAGGAGTTCAAAATCCAAAAGGAATTAAACGTCAAATAGATAGTTATGTCAAGAAAATTGACAAACTAATTATGGCAATTGAAAATAGTTAATTTTAATGATTAATGATTGATTATTAGTGATTGATTGTCTCAATCCTTTATAATCTTTGATGGTTAATCATTCATTTAACACGTTAATTTAATAATTTCTCACCGAGAAATAAGAACAAAATAATTAACAGTTAATATAATAATTAAAAAAGCTTGGCAGATACAACAAACATAACGATATATATTGATGATCGACCATATTCGCTAAAAGTGAATGTGAATGAGGAAGTAATGATTCGTGATGTTGTTGATGAAGTAAATATTAAGCTAAAACGTTTTCAAAAAGCCTATAAAAGTCGAGATAAGAAAGATTTGTTGTCGATGACATTGCTAACTTACGCAGTAGAAACGGCAAAACTCAATAATACTCAAACACCCAAAGCTATTGACGAACGCTTAGATGCTCTAAATGATCTTTTGGACAATGCTCTTAAATAAGTATTAAATATGAAGTATGAAGTATTTTATCGTTTTAATGTGATAAATACATTTATATTAATCATTTTATAATAATTATTTACCTTCCTTTCCGGTTAAAGTTCTTCTTGTAATTTTTTGAATTGACAATAATTTATTGAATGTAGTTTGTATGTTCGTGTAATGTATTATTTTATACTTATTACTTCATACTTATTACTTCATACTTAATATAAATACAAACGATAATAATATGGAAATAGCAATAGGAATTGTTATCGGTATTGTTGTTGGGATAGTTGCAGGTTACTTTTTTAGTCAAAAACAGACGGAAAAACGGGAACAAGAAAAACTATCAGCAGCAGATGTACAAGCCGATAAAGTAATAAAAGAAGCAAGAGGTACAGCAGCAAAACTGATTATGGATGCGGAAACAGAAGCTAAAAAATCAATGGCTGACGCAGAACGCAAGAATGAAAATATCAAGAAGCAAAAAATCTTAGAAGCTCGTGAGAAGTACATCAAGTTTAAGTCTGAGTTTGAGGACGAAATGACAAAGCGTAAGCAACGAGTGAAAGAAGATGAAATGAAGCTAAAAGATAGTGAAAACAGATTCAAACAGTTACAACAAAATTTCAACAACAAGCAAAACGATATTAAACAACAGATTCGTAACGACCAAAATGTACTGAAAAAGGAACGTTCAAACATAGAACAACAAAAATCAGAGATTAAGTCGATTCGTGAAAACTTGGAAAGACAATTAGAAATTGTTGGAAAAAAACGAGAACAGTTAGAAAAAGCTAATGAAGAACGTATCAACGCTTTAGAACAATTAGCAAAATTGAGCGAAGCTCAAGCAAAAGAGGAGTTACTAAAAGCAGTCGAGGATAAAGCAAGAGGTGAAGCATTAATATTAACTAAGAATACATTAGATGAAGCAAAACTAACAGCGAATAAGGAAGCTAAAAAGATTGTTATTCAAAGTATTCAACGGATGTGTGCGGAATACACAATTGAAAATACCGTTTCTGTTTTTAACTTAACTTCTGATGACTTGAAAGGTCAAATTATCGGTCGTGAAGGCCGTAACATTCGTGCGTTAGAAGCTGCAACTGGTGCAGAAATCGTAGTTGATGATACGCCTGAAGCAATTGTTATTTCAAGTTTTGATCCGATTCGTCGTGAGGTTTGTCGCTTAGCTTTACAACGTTTAGTGGCTGATGGAAGAATTCATCCTGCTCGTATCGAAGAAGTTGTTGCTAAGACGAAAAAAGAATTGGAAGAACAAATCATCGAAATTGGTGAAAGAACTGTGATTGATCTGAATATTCATGGTCTAAAACCTGCCTTAGTTCGTATGGTCGGACGTATGCGTTTCCGTTCTTCTTATGGTCAGAATTTATTAAAACACTCGATTGAAACAGCTCATTTGTGTGCGATTATTGCTTCTGAATTAGGAATGAATAAGAAGCAAATCAAAATGGCAAAACGTGCAGGTTTATTACATGATATTGGAAAAGTTGGTGATGAAGAAACAGAATTGTCACACGCTATTTTGGGTATGAAACTGTGTGAGAAAAGCGGTGAACATCCAGCCGTTTGTAATGCAGTCGGAGCTCATCATGATGAGATTGAAATGAATAATATTCTCTCTCCTATCGTTCAAGCTGCCGATGCAATCTCAGGTGCAAGACCTGGTGCAAGACGTGAAATTTTGGAATCGTACTTATCTCGTATCAAAGAGTTGGAAGATTTGGCTTTAAACTACGATGGCGTACAGAAAGCGTATGCTATGCAAGCTGGTCGTGAACTTCGTGTTATTGTAGAGTCTGATAAAGTAACAGATGAACGTGCTGAAATTTTATCTTTTGAAATTTCTCAAAAGATTCAGGATGAAATGCAATATCCTGGACAAATTAAAGTGACGGTGATTCGTGAAAAACGTGCCACAAACTTTGCACGATAATTGAAAAAAGAAGTAGAGAAAAATTAATAATATTGAAAACGCTCACGATTTTCGTGAGCGTTTTTTATTTTGAAAAATGAATGAAAACTCATAAAAAACGCCATTCTACATAATGCAGAATAGCGTAAATTCAATCATTTCAAATCGTTAAAATTTTTAAATTATTTGGTTCTTCGAATTTTTTTGTGGAAATGTTCAAAATTAAGTGACACACTTTTTTGAACACTTCCTTCCAATTTTATATTTTTCAAAACCTGTCGTTAGTTCGTCAAACCCGCAACTCGTAACCCGCAACAAGATTTCAGAACTTAGAAACTAAACTGTTTTATCAATCTATTGCTCAAAAAAAGCAACGCTTCCACCAACCCAATCTTTATCTTTATTATATCGAACACCAATCATTTCGCCTCGACTCAATCGTGCTAAATTATTCACTAAATAGGGTTTTGTGCCAGAGCCTTCCCACAACATTAACATCCGAATTTCGCATTTTACAGGATCAGAAAGAGATTCTACAACTGGTGCGTAAGTTACTTTTCGTTGTAAAATGAAGTTTTGTTTATTTTCAATTGCATCTAATTCTTCCGTTGTAACATTGAATTTTACACCAGAACCTGCAAATGAATATAATGGTTTCAAAACATAGTTTTCTAAGTCAGTAGGATATGTTTCTAATTTATCCAAGAAGTAACATTTAGGAACATATTGACTATCCAAAAATGGCATCATGTATTTGCTGATTCTAAAAAACCAATTCGGATGACCAACCCATTCGACATTATATTCTTTAGTAAAATCAAATTCCATTTTGTCTAAAATATCTTGTCTCTCCATCAACTCATCAAAAATGACACGATGAAAAATACGTTTAATCGGAACTCTTTCGCCATTTTCGTTTAAATAATACAAATCCTTACCATCGACTTTTGTATCTGTAATACATAAAGTTTTGATACCTAATTTAGCTTCTGCCGCTACAAAATCAATATAAGTTGTTTGCTTTTCAGGCTCAATTTCCATCAATATCACATGCTCTGGATTACAATCACCAACGATATGATGACGTAGTTTTTCGATATAAGATTCTGCATCCAAACCACCGAAATAAGATGTCATATTTTCAGGAATATCAAAATTTTCACGATAAGTTGTTGCTAATAAATCTTGAAAAAAATATAACGATGGAAATCCTTGTGTTTCAATTAATTGTGGACTTAAATCACCATTTTTATCTCTGGTTATACCAAAATCCATTTGTACAAAAAGCGAGTAATTTGGTTCATTCGGAACATTATACTCGATAGCATCTTGTGTCAATTCCATAAAATCAGGACGTATAATCACTTCACTGATTTCATCACAAGCATCAATTAATCGTTGTTTTAAGTCATTTGGAATGAAAAGCGGCGTTTCTGCAATTCTAAAAGGTGGGCGATGATTATGTGTATTTGCAATATCATCTAAAAACGCTTCATATTTTTGATTACTAAAGGCTTTATTGTAAGCACTTCTTATTTCCGACATTGTTAAAAATGTTTGAATGTTCGAGTGTTTAAATGTTCAAACGTTAATATAAACATTTGAACATTCAAACCATCGAGCAATCGGGATGCCGAAAGAATCGGCACATTTAAAGAATAGAACACTAAACTAAATGTTCTATTTCTACAGCTTTTAACCTCTTAACTTTTCGTATAGCATCTTTCAAAAACGTTGGTAACACCATATCGTGTGTTAGACCCATTTTTTCTGGATGGTGTAAATCATCAATCATTCTTTGGTATTTCTCCTCGCCATAATTCTTCACGACATGATTGTACTTATCCGATTCTCTAAAGCGTTTTAGCATACCGATAGGATCTGCTTCTGGATGAAACTGCGTTCCAAAAAACTCATCAGAAAAACGAATCGCCATAATTGCTCGTTCTAAGTCAACATGCGGTCGAATCTTTTCTAATGCTAATATTGTCGCTCCAGTTTCTTCCAAACGCTCCACATTAGGATTTAATATTTGCCAATGACGAAAATCTGCTACATAAAACGGATCGGGAAGATTTCGGAAACATGTATCCTTTTCTCCATCTTCTGTTTTATGCACTGGAAAAGTCCCAAAAGACATTGATCTACGAGGTACGATTTCAGCAACTTCTAAGTGATCAACCATCATTTGGAAAGAATGACATATAAAAAAGGCATATTTTTTATTGGAATCTATTTGATTGTGTTGCAATAAAGCATCCATCAAATCATAATAACCTTTATCCCAAACGCCATCACCATCAAGAGGATCACCAGGGCCACCTGATGAGATATAAATATCCCATGTTGTGTCTGGCAATTCGCCTTTGTGACGCACGTCAAAAACTTGCGATTCTACTTCATCAGAGAAATCTTTTACGATTTCTACTATATTTCCAAGTCCCAAATTCGGGACATTGTTGTTCATATCTAAAATTGCTACTCGTACCATAAGACGTTGTTAATTTATGTTCGAGTGTTCCAATGTTTGAATATTCAAATGTTAAAAAACACTCGAACATTCAAACACTCGAACACTCAAACATTAAAAGTTTTTCGCTTGACCTGCCCAATCGTCACGTTTTCCACGACCTTTGAACGATGTCAATAACGAATCTACTAAATCATATTCTTTATCCGTCATTTTACTGACTTGTCCAAGTGTATAAATACCGATTTCGTTTAATACTTTTTCTAATTTCGGCCCTACACCTTTAATCTTTTTTAAATCCTCTTTGTCATCAAGAGAAGCTGTTCCAATTGTATCAAATAAAGTTGTTTTCGCATCATCTGGTGTTTCATCATTAGAAGACTCTTCTGCCTCTTCCGCTTCATCTTCCAACCAATCTCCAATCTCTTCCTCTACTTCTTCCAACATTTCACTAACCAATTCATTGATAAAATCTTTTTCTAACAATGTTTTAATTTGCTCTTCCGACAACTTTGCAAACTCTTTTTCAACAGCAGATTGTAATTTCAGTTCTAACTCTTCCATTACCTCTTCCGTTAATTTTGCTGCTGGTGTTTCTTCTTCCTCTTCCTCAAATAATTCTTCGATTTCCTCAATGATTTCTTCAATCGCTTCATCTGCCAAATCTCCAACAAACTCAGGATTCATTACTTCAGTCACTTGCTCTTCTGTCAACTTATCTAACTCTTCTTGAATTGCACCTTCCAATTCATCTTCCATTTTTGACAAAATCTCACCAGTCATCAAACTTGCAGGATTATCTTCGATTCTTTCGATTTGCATCTCGCCACCGAATACACCATTTTCAACGAACATTCCCCAAGTTAAATTGTCAATATCTGCATCTTGTTCCAAAGCTCTTTCGATTGCAAACTCCGCAGCATTCTGCACTACCCAATCAAAATTCTCTTGACCAACTGAATGAATATCTGCATCTGGTGCAGGATTACAGAAATCAATTGCATAAGGAACACCATCACGTACAGCAAATTCTACTGTATTAAAGTCATATCCTAAAGCTTCGCACAAACGTACAACATAATCCTCGATTGTTGCAATAATTTTTGGATCAGGTTTAGCATCTTGTACATAACGTAAATGATGCGGATTACGTGGCTCATAAGGCATGATTTTTACACGACCACCAACATAATAACAACGGTAATAATCCTCAAAATCAACATTTTCCTGTAACATCATCACTAACTGCTCTGTCTCATCATAAGCTTTGAATAATTCGTCAGGATTATTCACCTTATAAACAGATTTCCATCCGCCACCAGCATGAGGCTTCATGAATGCAGGAAAACCAATGTGATTAAAAATTGCTTCCCAACTGATTGGGAATTTCAAATTACGGAATGACTTATCACTCGTATCATCTGGACGTTTTTTTGACGGCAATAATACGGTTTTGGGTACAGGAACACCAACTTTTAATGCTAAAGCATTGTTGAAAAATTTTTCATCTGCTGACCACCAGAAAGGATTGTTAATCACAGCTGTACCAGAAATCGCAGCATTTTTTAAAAATGCACGGTAAAATGGTACATCTTGAGAAATACGGTCAATAATAACCGCATAACCTGATGCTTCCCCTTGTGATACCATATCAACTGTTACAGCTTCTGCAACAATACCTTCAATATTCATAGAGTTTACCTTGTCAATAAATGCCCAAGGAAACGTATCTTCCATTCCGAATAATATTCCTATTTTTTTCATTTAATTTTACTATTTATCTGCTCGAACCTTCGAATGTTATAGTAACACCTGAACATTCAAACAATTTTAAAGTGTGATTTTAACACTTTGGATTTTTATTATAAAAAAAAGTCCATTTTTGGACAATTAAAATATTCCGAAGTTACAACTTTAGAGTACATTACATCATAGACAAATAGTGTGGAAACATTTCACGCCACAATGGCCAATCATGTTTTTGCCAACCTCTTTCGTCATACCAATGATTAATACCTTTCTTATTCAAGATATTCGACATTTCTTGATTCGAAGAACGACAAATATCCCATTCTGATGTTCCTAAAATGATTTTCATATTCCATAATGCAGGATTACTTGCATTGTGCATAAAATCAATTGGATTGTTAAAATATACATTATCATCATAATACCCGTCCATAAAAGACTTAATATCGAATGCTCCACTCATCGAGATTACATGAGAAACAACCTCTGGATGACGAAAAGCAAAATTTGCAGCATGATAACCTCCAAAACTACAACCTGCAACGGCTACTTTTCCTGCCGGTGTATTCCAACGCACACTTTCTACCAACTCTTCCAAAATTGCTTTATCATAATAATTATGATTTTGCACTTTTTGAGCTGGATGAATTCCTTTATTGTACCAAGATGAATCGTTGATAGAATCAGGACAGAATAACTGAACCATCCCTTGCTCCACAAACCAACGAGCAGATTCAATTAATTTGAAATCTTTTGCTTCATAGAAACGTCCCATTGTTGTCGGAAAGATAA
The DNA here is from genome assembly GCA_045106825.1 of Saprospiraceae bacterium. GTDB lineage: Bacteria > Bacteroidota > Bacteroidia > Chitinophagales > Saprospiraceae > CAWVWD01. The sequence goes on from JBGCFH010000374.1 coordinate 10,970, forward strand.
TCACTGGATAACCCGAGTCACCAAATATCAACATTTCAAGTTCTTTTCCTAAAGTGTTTGAATACCACTTATGATGTTGTTCTTTCAATTTTATTGATTGATTAGTTTTAGTAAATTGTATTAACTATTAAGCTAATACATATTTATTTTTTATTAATTAGTTGTTAAAACAACTACATTTTTTAAATTCACCACAAAAGTAGAATGATTTTTTCACTTCACCAAACCTTTTTATTTATAACTTATTGATTTAAAAGCATTTAGAACTTATAGAGGCATTTTTTTTATGGATAATTTAAGCTTTCACCAAATTGTATTTTGTAGAAGTTTTAGAATGGAAATAAAGCATTGATTTCCAAATTCTTATCAGATAATTCTTTGGGTAGATTTTTTTTGATTAAAAAAAATTTAACATGAGGAATAGTACATTAACGATAAAGAATAGCAAATCTTATTAAATCAACTTTAAGTTTTTAATGTGAATTAATACAAGTGGTTTATTTTAACTTTAAATACAAAGAAAATTTAGTAGATAAATCAATTATTTAATTAAATTTGCTCTACACATATTTTATATTTAATATAAAAAAAATAAATCCCTATATATCATATATAGATTTTTCTAATTATAAACTATAATACTCTTCTCTTACTTACATCACAAATTAACATAATTCACTTTGAATTTCTTTAATAAGAAAATGTTACAGACCAATTATAAAATTTTTTATTTAATAAATCAATTTTTATGAAACCACTAAATACTTTACTTGCAGTACTTACTGTATTCTTGTTGACAGCGAGTTCACTCTCTGCTCAATATGTTACAATTGGTGCAGCTTCTGGAGCTGCTCCTTTATCTAATCAAGATCCTGGACCCGTCAATATATTTTGGCGTACCAATCATTATCAAACAATATATACTGTTCCGGAGTTACAAGCGGCAGGTTTTGCTTCTGGTGCGACGATTCAAGAAATCGGTTGGAATATTGTAGGAGCTCCTCTTTACGCATTACCTGGCTATACTATTTCAATGGGACATACATCAAATAATACATCATCAGTCGCAAATTATGTTTCTACTGGACTGACACAAGTCTATAATAATGCGAATTATGCACCTCCTGCTGGAGGATTTGATATGCTACCTTTATCATCTCCTTTTCTATGGAATGGTAGTCAAAGCATTGTAATTGATATTTGTTATGGTCAAGTCGTTCCTACTTACGATCAGTCAGGTGAGACGATGATGTTTAATGCTACTGATGGTGCAAGTTTCATTAGAAATGATGGTGCAGCTTCTTTATGTGCTTCACCTACAACTGGTGTAAGACAAGAAAAACCTGTTGTTCAATTTCTTATTTTAAATGGTGTAGCACCAAGTTGTTCTATGGTAAATAATGACTTAGCAGCTTCGAATATTTCAGATGTAAGTGCAGATTTGTCATGGACACATCCTGGTACGCCCGTAGAATATTTGGTTGAATATGGACCACAAGGCTTCTCGGCAGGTACAGGTACAATGGTAACACCAAATCCTACTACTTCTCCTGTTTCCTTGTCAAATTTATCTACTGCAACAGATTATAGTGTAAGAGTACAAGCAATATGTGGTACAGCAGTTGGTGATACCTCTTTTGCAAGAATTGTAAATTTTTCTACGACATGTGCATCATTTAATACAGCACCTGTCACAGAATCATTTGAAGGAGCAAGTGTTGATTGTTTGAACTCTACCAATGGTTTCTTGACTACTGGTGTTGGTTGGGGTGATGTTGGATGGTATTTAACTACCGGTAGTTTTGTTAGTGCACCTTCTGCTTTTGAAGGTAATGAATATATAACATTCAGTACAAGTAATACAACTGCGGGGGTTACTGATACATTATTTATGATACCAGTTGACCTTTCGGGGCTAACAAATCCTTTTTTGGATTTTGCTTACTACTTAGAAGGTAACTTTAATGGTGCAACAAGTGGATTTAGTGTTGAAGTTGGTAGCAACGGAACTTGGACTTCAGTCTTTTCTGTTACTACTGCTCAAGGGCCAAACTGGAAATTCGCAGCAATTGATTTATCTACGTATGCTGGTCAAACTATTGAAGTACGTATTATAGGGACAGCATCAGCAAGTGATACAGGAGAACCTGGTATTGATAGATTAAGAATTAAAGAAGCTCCTATAGCTGCTTGTGCAGCTATAATGGCACCTGATACGACTGGTTTTGAAGATGCTGGTTTGTTAAATCCTTGTTGGGAACAAGCAGATTTAACAATAGATAATTTAGATTGGTCAATCGGAAGTGATACTACAGGAACACCAAATACTGGGCCTTCAGGTGCTCATGATGGAACTTATTATGCTTACCTTGAATCTTCGGCACCAGTTATGGCAGGTGATTCAGCTATGCTAATCTCTCCACCTATCAATACAGCAAACTTACCAGATGCTCCAGCACTATATTTCAACTATCATATGTATGGTAATGACTTGGCTCGTTTGAGAGTTGAATATGAAATATTCGGTTCTGATGTTTGGATACCTTTATGGGAATCAATGGGAGGAACTCAAGATGCAGAAACAGATCCTTATTTAGCAGCTTATGTTCCTATTCCTGCTGCTGCCAATTCAGTTATGAGAGTTCGTTTTATTGCTGTTGCTGGTCCTGGTAATACATGGGCATCAGATATTGCGATTGATGGAATTAGAGTTCAAAATGTATTAGCTGATGATGCTGCTGTTACGAATATAATTACACCAGATAATGCTTGTGGTTTAGGTACAACACCTATAACGATTGAAGTAGCAAATCGTGGTTTTAATACACAAGGGAATATTCCAATTTTCGTTTCTGTAAACGGAGGAACACCTGTTGGAGCTAGTATTTCTGGTCCAATACCTGGTAATAATGGTGTAGCAACTATTGATGTTTTAATAGATATGACTAATTTAGGTCACTATGACATTACGGCTTACACTGCTTTAGCAATGGATGAAGTGCCGACTAACGATATGATGATGGCGACAGCTTATCATCAACCAAATATTACTCCGGATTATAGTGAAGAGTTTGAAGGAACTGATGGATATTGGTATGCAGAAGGTGATTGGGAACATGGTATGCCTACGGGGACAACTATCTCAGGTGCTGCTGCAGGTAGTGAAGCTTTTGTTACAAACCTTTCCGGTAATTATTCTCATGATCAAATGTCTTATTTATACTCTCCTTGTTTTGATTTATCAAGTATGACTTCACCATTCTTGCGTTTTTCTATTAATTGGGAATTTGAAGATGATAATGATGGTGCTTGGTTAGAGTATTCTGTTAGTGGCGGTCCTTGGACTAAGTTAGGTACAAATAACAACTCTGGTCAAGGTTGGTATAATAATGATGTACCAAACAATAATATTGGTTGGGCTTGGTCTGGTACAGGATCTGAAAGTTCAAATGGATGGATTGATGCAATTATCGACTTATCTGTTTTTGGGTTTATTACTTCTGAAACCCGTTTCCGTTTCGTAGTATCAAGTGATGCTACAAATGGTAATGAAGGTTTAGGTATTGATAACTTCGGTATCTTTGAAGGCCCTTGTATTGATGTAGTATTAAACGAAACGGTAACAGATGAATCGACTCCTAATACTGCTGATGGCTCAATCGTTTTAAATCCTGTCGGAGGTTTTGGTAACTATACTTACCTTTGGTCTGATGGGTCAACAAGTAATGGCATTTCTGGTTTAGTACCAGGTACTTATGATGTTACTGTAACACATACAGCACTAACAACATGTACAACAACCGGGTCTTTTACTATTGGTACAACATGCCCTTCTAATTTAGGAATATCTACTATCGCTACACCTACTATCGGTGAAGGTACTTCTGATGGTGCTGCTCAAATTACAGCAACAGGAGGTCTCGCACCTTACACATATGCTTGGGACAATGGTTTAACTGACGGTTATGCATTTAATTTATCAGCAGGTAATTATATGGTAACAGTGACGGATGCAAACGGTTGTTCAGAGGTTATGACTATTGTTATTGAAACAATCTACATGACATCAACAGATAATATTGCAAGTTTAAGAGGATTAAATATATCTCCAAATCCTGCTAAAGACTATACACAATTGAATATAGCATTTGAAGAATCGGTTGATTTGACAGTAAGAATTGCTGATGTTACAGGTCGTGTATTAGAAA
>JBGCFH010000375.1:0-3933 GCA_045106825.1 Saprospiraceae bacterium
AATTATCAATTATCAATTATCAATTATCAATTATCAATTATCAATTATCAATTATCAATTATCAATTATCAATTATCAATTATCAATTATCAATTATCAATTATCAATTATCAATTAAAAAAAACCGCCAAAACCTGAATAAACGGTTCATTATCTAAGCTTTTCATATCTTGAAAATACTGTGATTGTTCGTCTTTAATTGTTTTGATTTCTAAGGCTCGTTTGTTCTTATGTTGAATCATTAACTTATTGGATTGTTCGCCTTCGCCATATTTCAAATCTAATTCCTGTTTTCCTTGTTTGAACCATTCGTTCAAATTATTGGTATAAGCGGTTAGCTCATTTTCCATTTTGATTTGAGTAGTTGCTTTTTTCGGTTTTAGATAAAATTCTGTTCCCCAACGAACCGCATAAGGCAACAGTTTTTGAAGTTTTATGATGTCGGTCTCGGTTGTTTGTCGAGTGAATAATTTTTCATCAATCTGGTATTGTTCCACAAAATCTTTGAACGGAATTGGTTCTGGACATTTTGGATAAAGTGTTCCGCCTTCCGTCAATCCAACGACAAAAAAGTCGGCAATGACAGGTTGTCCCAAACCATTTGCATATTGTCCGTGTAGTAAAAACCAAGTTGTTTTTTCTGGTACTTTTTCCGTTTTTACGACATAAGCCGTTCCTTTTGGTGTTGTTGCTTGTAGCTTACTCATCAAGATTTGAGCAATAGGATTGAGGTCGTACAAAATTTGATATTTCGCCCATTCGCCACTTTTCTTTCTGGCATCTTCTATACTTTTATTAACCATTTCCTTATCTAAAGTCAATTGATATTGTCCACCTTTTCGCTGTCGAGCTTCTGGTGGCAATTGATATAATAATTGGTTAATTTCCTTTGTTGCGGCAACGCTCAAAACACCATCTTCTAACTGAAAATCTGCTGGTCGTATCGCTTTATCCGCAATCAACTGACCAATCAAATTATCATAGAAAGCAGTTTCATTATCAAAAAAAGCAACTTGTGTTTGTATCGGATTTTCGCCCGACTCAAAAGGTGTTTTTTCTAATTCGTAGGTTTCTGGTGCTGTTTCATTTTCATCTTCTTCGTCAAAGAAATCATCAAAAAAGGAATCATTTGCAACAGTTTCATAAACCGCTTCTGGTTCTTCTACATAATTAATATTTCCCTTGATTAAAGCTTTTTTAATGAGTTCTTCTTCTTTCTTTGCATCGTGCAAACCAAAAACGGAAGCTGGATCATTTTCCTTTCCGATAGCGTTATAAACTTCTGCTTCTTTTTCTTTTAATCTATCAATAATGTGCAAATCGGTTTTCAAACCTTCCATTTGAGATTTTGCCACCAAATAATAAATATATGGCGTTTGCTTTTGTTTGTATCGGTCAATTCTACCGTTCCGTTGATCCAAAGTGATGATAGACCACGGAATATCATAATTAAATAAATGATGACAATAATAATGTAAATTCACTCCTGCTGCACCTGCATCGGAAGCAATTAATATTTTAATTTCCGAATCTTCTTGACCAAAATCTTCTACAATTCGCTGTTGTTCTGTATCCGATAAACCTCCATGAAAAAGGGTAATATTTTTCTTTTTTAATTTATTGAACCTTGCTAATAATTTGTTTTGTAAAGCATTTTGTGTTTCAATAAATTCGGAAAATATTAGAACTCGTTTGTTTTTATTGTCGTTCCAAATTTCGGTTAATGCTGCAACAAAGGCTTCAAATTTCGCATCTTTTTGTTCTTTGATAATGTGCTGCACCAGTTTTTTAGCCGTTTGCAATTCCGTCCGCATTTTGGTTTTCGTCACTTCATCTCTGGATAATTCTTCTATTCTAATGATTCTATTTTCAATACTTTTCAGACAAGCTTCTGGACTGGACAAATACGTTTTGAATAAATGAATCGTATATAAAATATCGGCATAAGCTGACTTTTTGTTTTTCGCTTTTAAGATGTTCGCTTTCATCAATTGTTGATGTGCTAAAAAAGCTTCTTCTTCGGCATATAAGTCACAAGGCAGTTCAATCACTTCTCGTTCTTGAAACTCCTCTTTTACTGCTCCTCGAACATCATTTTTCAATCTTCGCACATAATAAGGTGCAATATCTTCGCTGCTAAACTCATTGTTTCGAGGAATCGATGTTGGATCTAACATACGCATCAAATTGGCAAAACTTTCTCTTCTTCCGTTGTGTGGTGTTGCGGAAGCTAAAATTAGCGATTCGCATCTGGTCGCCAAAACTTGTGCTAATTCTCCACGTAAACTATTGGTATTTGATACAATATGACATTCGTCAATGACGATAATATCCCAAAATGATTTTTGAATATAATTCAAAAATCGACCATTATTTTTTAACGTATCAATGGAAATAATGACTTTGTTGTAATAATCGAACGGGTTTTTATTTGATGGTAGAATCGCCTTTAATTTCAAAATTCCCTGCGAATCTAAACGCACTAAAGGAATGGCAAAACGATTCCAAATTTCTTGTTGAAATTGACCCAAAATAGATTTTAAAGCAATCACTAAAATTCGTTTTCCTCGTCCTCGTTTCATCATTTCGGATAAGAAAATCCCAACTTCTACCGTTTTTCCTAAACCAACAGCATCTGCAATTAATAACCTTGGTCGAGGTAATTGCAACGCTTTCAAAGTTGGTTCGAGTTGATAATCCAAATGGTTGATTGCTGTTTTATGAGCAACCTCAATATGATGCGAAGCTACTTGAGCGTTTCGCAATTGTGTTTCTATTAAGAGTTTTGTTTTTCGATATGCAGAAGAATCATCTGCTAATAACTTCGTTTCCAAAGGATTAATCACTTCCATATTTTTATCCAAAAGCGTATCAAAATGAAAGCTCGTTCCTTTTACTAACTCACTGATGCCTTCTGCAATAATGATTTGTCCCGTTTTATTTGGTCTTACTTCTTTTACTAAAAAATCTTCGCCTCTTACGGTGATTCGGACGCCAGGAGCAATACGTATCGTTGGGTTCTCCATGTTTTGATTTTAAAAAAATTAGGTTTAAAAAATTTAGGCTCTAATCAATAGACTTTTCCAACAACTCCATAACCTTATCTTTTAATCTGGGTGCATCTCATTTTGTCGCATTTCTACGGATACAATCCGTAGTTACTCAAATTGAACGCTTCCAGCGTTCTAAAATCAAGTCGAGGATTAACCCTGGAAGGGTTAAATATGAGTAACCGTAGATTGTATCTACAGAATACGACAAAATGAGATGCACCCTTTAATCCAGAATTTTCTTTGCGGAAATTGTTTAATTCGGTTTTGTCAAATCAACATTACGAAAATTTTAAACTTTCGTAATGTTGCCTTTTTCCATCATCAAGCCTTCTCCAACAACTCAATAATCTTATCTTTTAATTTAGAATTTTCTTTTTGTAATTTTTCTAATTCATGTTTCAACTCGTTTGATGAAATAGGTGTTTCGTTTGTAAACATTTCACCTTTTCCAGTTAAGAGCCAATAAATATTAAAATTAGGATAATTATCTATCAAGGAAACTAAAAAATCACTCTTTGGATATTTTGTTCGTCCATTTAAGGCATTGGAAAGCACTTGCCTACTTATTCCTAAAGTATCTGCAAATGTTTGTTGGTCAATTCCCAAATTATCTAAAAAAAGCCGTAATCGTTGACTAATTGTAAGTGATTTTATATCCACAAATTATTTTTTACGCAACATTTGTTGCATTTGAAACAATATTTTACTTTATTTGTGTTAGATTAATTTTTTATAAAATAGGGAGTAAGTTGTAAAGATTGGAAGTCAGCTCAACTTATCTCCCTTGATAAACTGAATTACCATGAGCAAAAGTAACGAATTGCCGTCAAAACGGCAAGAAGAAAGCGTGATGCCTGAAACAAAGGCAAATTTCACCCAA
>JBGCFH010000376.1:0-20701 GCA_045106825.1 Saprospiraceae bacterium
AATTAAATAAGCTACCCAAGATTTCGTTTTAAATTTTTCTTTAGACGATTGTAATTTTATGACGCATCCCGAGGACTCGGGACGCTAAGAAAATTACAAGAAGTATAAAGGAAAATTTATAGAAAGTTTATGCTGAATTTATTTCAGTAATGGATAGGTTATTTATTTCCTGTTCCCTACACACAAAAAAGCGTTATCGCCGAAACGATAACGCTTGATATATTTAGTATAAAATACTATTATTTAATCAGTTCTTATGGTAAAATTACACCATCAATAACGTGTACAACTCCATTAGCACCTTGTACATCAGTTGCTACGATATTTACCGTATTTCCATTTGCATCAGTGATTTTTGCACCATCTGCTGTATTGATTGTAAAATCAGAACCTTCAAAAGAAGTTACAACTTGTCCATCAGTCAAGGTCGAAGATAGTACATTCGCACCTGCTACTACATGATAACTTAATACAGCTTCTAAAGTCGCTACAGGAATATCACCTAATTCATCCCAATCATTATTACTATCCAATAATGCTACAAAAGCAGCGTCAGTTGGAGCAAATACGGTGAAAGGACCAGTTCCACTTAAAGTACCTACAAAATCAACTGTCAAATCAGCACGAGTTAATGCTGCAACTAAAATACTGAAATCGCCTTGTACCGCTAAATCTACTACAGAAGGAACACCAATTACAGCATCTACTTCATGAATAATTCCATTATCTGCTGCAATATCTGCCTGAATCACACTTACTGTGTTATTCAATTTTACACCATTATCAATGTTTACTTGTAAACTAATTGGATTCTCCGTAGTAGATTCTGTTGCTAAAGTTGAAACATAACCATTCTCTAAACCAGTTGATTCTACTTTCGCACCAATTACGTGATTCAACAACGTTTGTGTCAATACATCAATATCCACATCAGCTAAAGCAGCACCATTTAGAAATGTGTCGAAAGCATCATTATCTGGAGCAAAAACAGTATATTCTCCACTCCTTACTGTTTCTAATAAGTCCGCTCTTTCTAAGGCTGCTTTCAGTGAAGAAAAACGCTCTGTGTCTTCAACAATATCTGCGATTGTCATCGGTGCTGGCAGAGGATCTGGATCATCTTCTCCACAACTTGTAATAAATAACGCAAGACTTAAAACTAATACAACTTGTAAGCTAAAAAGTAATTTACTCATTTTCGTTAAATTTAATTCTTTAATGTTTTAATGTGATTGTTTTGTTGATTTGATTAACTTGAAACACATCAATTTGTTGAAAAATTAAGACATCTTTAACGAATAGCTAATTATTTGATTTACAGCAAAATACAATTAAACAAAAGGTATAAAAAAAGGATTAAAAAAAGCCTTATTTATAATATTTTCAAACTGTTGTTAAAGTCTACTTTTGAATGAACAATTGTAAAATAAAAAAATCTGTTATTTTTATTGATTAAGAAATAACAGATTTTAAACGTTCTTTTTTCGATTAAAATACTGGTTAAATTGAACTCAACCAACGTTCCAAACTATCCATTGCACCAATTATTTTTGGAGCATCGTTTTCAAGAAAATCTATATCCAATCTTTTACTTTGATAATGTTCATCAACCACTTTTAACGTTTGTTTTCCATCAAAATCCACATAAGCAATCCGAAAAACCAACTCTTCAGGCTTTCGTCCAAAATCTACACCTGACAACATTGTAATGTTTGCTTCATTCAAAACGGCTTCACTTAATACTGTACTTGTTTTGATGCCTTTCGGCAATAATAGATTCCGATAATGCTCAAAATTGATAAAGAAATAAAAGCCACCTTCAGGTTTTGGCGTTGAGATATTCATCTTGTGTAAACGTTGATGAACATAATTTCCAATCGTTTTTAAAATTCGTCTGGAGTTGATTCGATATATTTCCAAATCGGGATTTTCTTTATATGCTTCAACTGCTGCATATTGAATCGGTGAAGCGGTTGAAGAATATGTTTCGCTCGCAATTGTCTGCACAACTTTCTGCAAATCCGCTAACTCTTTTGGAAAAACAGCCGTTCCAAATCGCCAACCTCCAGCTCCAGCCCATTTACTCAATCCACCAGTTATGATTGTTCCTTCTGGATAAAATTGAGCAATAGAAACGTGTTCTCCATTGTGATTCAATTCGCCATAAATTTCATCAGAAAAAATAATAACATTATGTTTTCGAGCAACTTCCGCCAATGCTTTTAGCTGTTCAATATCATAAGTATTACCAATTGGATTGTTCGGATAATTTAAAATAAGAATTTTCCGATTGATATTCTTTTGACAATGTTCATCTAATGTTTCTGCCGTCAATCGCCAACCTTCAGCTTCTGTTGTTGGTAACCAATGCGTTTTTCTACCAATAATTTGCGACTGTGGAGCATACGAAACCCAACTTGGAGCTGGCAATAATAAATCCGTATCATATGCTAACTGTGTTGCATACAACAACATTTTAGAACCTGGAGCAATCAAAACATTTTCAGCCGAACAATTCAAGTTTTGTGTTCGTTGATAATATTTCGCTACCACTTCTCGAAGCTCTGGTAAACCCGTTACAGGCAAGTAGGATTTCTCAGCTGCGTATTGCCGCAAGGCAGCAACCATAACATCTGGAACAGGAAAAGGTGATTGTCCAAATCCTAATTTGTAAATCGTTTTTCCTGAATTTTCTAATCGTTGAGACAACTCATTCATTCGCAATGTTGACGATGGAATGAGGTTTTTGATATTTGGATTCATGGTTTGAGTTGCGGGTTGCGGGTTGCGGGTTGCGAGTTTGACCGTTTTGACGATAAACCTACAACCTGTAACTCACAACACGATTATTCAAAATAACGAAAGCAGTTTACCAATTGGCAAACTGCTTTCAAATTTATTATTTTTATGAATAACGATTGAAATATTGTAAGAGAATCTTTGTATTGTTATTGACATAAAATTCGTCAAAACAATTCAACAATCTAACAATTCAATTTTACTCCAATGTAAATAACAATCTTGCAAACATATAACGACCTCCTAAACTAAACTGAGGAGAACGACGAGAATACAAGAAACGACCACTTGATTGGAAAGAAGCATCTGCTTCGTCAGGATAAACATCTAATAAGTTGTTTGCACCAACAGAGATTGATAAATTGTCAGAGAAATTATATCCAACACTCAAATCAGTAATAACTTTTCCATCATAATAAGGATCGATTGACGTATCTGTTTGATTCAAATCTGCATCAAAGATAGCAGCATTTGTAGCTTCTGTTGTTTGCCCGAAGTATGTATTTCTCAAGTAAATATTCCAAGCACCTAAAGCCAATGTGTTACTCAATGTTAATTTTGTTCTTGGAACAGCTTGCTCTAAGTAGATACGAGAAGTTTGGTCGAAATAAGTTCCTTCTAATCCTTTATCTCTCAATAATTGAGAAGAGTTGATACCTTTTGATTGATCCCAAACGGTTTGAGAGAATGTACCTGCTAAATCATTGGTTAATGAACCATTATCACCAATTAACATTTTGTGAGAAATTACAACATCTAAACCTCTTGATTGTGTACTAATTGCGTTTGCAAAGAAGGTCGCTGAACCTGCTTGTGCAGCATCAAAAATCTGTTGTAACTCTGCATCTCCACCAGCACTGAATGCACCTGTTAATACAACTCTATTATCAATATTTACCATATAACCATCAACTGTAAAACGAAGTCCTGCATCTGGAACTTTCACTGTAAAACCTGCACTAAAGTTTTGAGAAGTTTCCTGCTCTAATTCTGGAATACCTAATAATTTTGCTGCTCTTGAAGTGTTCGCAAATGTTCCACGCTCTTGAGGAACAGAAACACCATTTACTAATTCAAAAATAGTAGATGTTCTACTATAATGAATTTGGTGTAATGATGGCGCACGGAAACCAGTACTATGTGCTGCTCTAATTGCAATGTTCTCATTTACTTTATAACGAGCTGCTACTTTATAATTAAAAGTAGAACCGAAATCAGAATAGTTTTCAAAACGTAACGCTGCTGCTATTAAAAACGCATCAGAAATATCAAATTCTGTATCAACATAAGCGGCAACACTTGAACGATTCGCATCCACTTCGTTTGATGGTAAGAAACCAGCAAAACATTGTGAACCAGATGGACGATTTCTACCTAATAAATCTGTAGTTAATAAGCTATCAGGCGTTATTGGCGTTACTAAAGTACCATTAACATCATAGTTACCGAAAGAAGCCTCTGAACCCGGAATGATTTTGAAGTTTTCATAACGGTATTCTGTACCGAATGCTACGTTAACGCCTTTTATTCCGTCCATTTCAAAATATTGAGAAATATCAAAATTAGACGTATTTTGAGCAAAACTATGACCACCAGCATTAAATTCAGTTGGAGATGACGCTCCCAAAGTTGCATTATGTGTTTCTGTCATATAGAACAAAAACGAGTTAGAACCATAGACATTACTAAAGTCAATTGCCCATTCACCGATTGCTCCACGGATTCCCATTGTTGCCGAACGATCATGAATATTAGAGTTGATACGAGGAACAGTACCGTTTGGATAAATCGCTGTTGTTGTACGATTTTGTGACGGCAAACGATAGAAACAACCTGAACAACCTCTACGATAACTCATTCCACCATTACTATAAAATACTAAATTATCACCTAAAGGAATTTCCATATTCGCAAAGAATTTTCCTTCTGTCAATTCTGATTGACCAACTAACATATTGAAATCACTACGTTCCATACTTCTTGCAGATAATTCTGCATCTGTTGCATCTTCTCCCAAAACCGTTGCTAAAGCATCCATATCAGCTGCTCCTGCAATATCAGATTGTGTTGCTGCATCAAAGTGAGAAACTTGAGTTGCATATGATTGTAATTGAGCCATTGTTAATGTTTCAACATTTGCACCATCAGCAACTGCGACTCTTTCGATAGCATTCAAGCGGTTAAAAATTCCACCGCTAAACTCTTGCATACGGCTTGTTTTTCCTCTATATCCAAACTCACCGGTGAAGTTGATAAATCCACCACGTTCACCAATTGGTAAACCATAGTTTAAACCTAAGTTGACTGTTTCACCGTCACGAGATTTTAATTCACCACCAAAAGGCCCGATTTGACTCGAAAAGTTTGCACCTGTTGTTACGTTGACACGTAATTTATTGACATCATTTCTTAATCTTACGTTGATAACACCAGCAATCGCATCTGAACCATATTGTGCAGCAGCACCATCTCTTAACACTTCAATATTAGAAACGGCAGTCGCAGGAATAGCATTCAAATCCGTTCCAACACTACCACGACCAAATGTACCATTTGTATTTACTAATGAAGTCGTATGTCTTCTTTTTCCATTTAATAATACTAAAACCTGATCTGGTCCCAAACCTCTCAGTGATGCTGGATCAATGTGATCTGTTCCATCAGAAATCGTTTGCGTATTCGATGAAAATGAAGGTGCAGATGTGTGTAACAATTGATTAATGTTTGTTTGTGGAGCTGCAGTTGTTAACTTATCCACGTTTAAAACATCAATAGGAACTGCGGCATCTAAGTTTGTACGATTTGATGCACGAGTACCAGTTACAACAATTTCATCTACAAGTAATCCTTGCGATAATTCAAAATTAAGTTCACGCTCCTCTCCTTCTTTCAGAGTTACTTCTTGTTCTTGTTTGTTGTAACCAAGATAGTTGGCTGAAATTGTATAAGTTCCAGCGTTCAAAGAGATTTGATAACGACCATCATAATTCGTAATCGCTCCTTTTGTTGTGCCTTCAATGTAGACAGAAGCACCGATTAAAGGCTCTCCACTGTCACTAACAAGACCTGTAACAATGGCATCTTGTCCAAACATCAATACGGAAGACATCATAAAGATGGCAAGTAAAATTTTCTTTTGCATAATTTAATTTGGTTTGAATTAAAATAAAATATATTAAATTTTCAACATATTAGATTTAATCATATTTTATATTGAAAATTAACTACAATTAGTGTAAATATATGGAATTGTTTAATAAATGAGGTATAAATAAATAAAAATGGACAAAAAAAAAGAGTGATTCAAAATTTTGAATCACTCTTTGAGGTCGGTAGCGGATTCGAACCGCTGTACGAGGTTTTGCAGACCTCTGCCTAGCCGCTCGGCCAACCGACCATTATCTTTTCAGATTTTGGAATGCAAATATATAACTTTCCTCATAAAGTTGCAGATAGAAAACGACTTTTTTATAAAAATAGTTCTAAAAAAAATGATTTTTTATTTCTGAAAAAAAGTAATTTGTTTTAACACATTCATTATCAACAAAGTATGTTTTATCGTTGATATTTATTATTTTTAATTTAATGTTGCTAAATTTTTAATAAATCCCTCAAATCCTGCTCCTTTGACTTTTGGTAAGTATTTTTTTGCATCAGCATAAGAGCTAAATGTACCTATTGCTATTCTATAAACTGTTTTTCCATTCATCTCATCAATGTGAACAATCACTTTTCTATCGGGCAAAAATTGTTGAATTTTTTCTACTTCTGTCAAAACATTGCTGTATTCCGAAAATAAGCCGATTTGTACAGCATAACCTTTTGATGGATGTTTCTTAGCAGAAAATTCAAATAAACCTTTAACCTTTGGTTTCGGTTCATTTTGTGTTATAGCAGTTGGTTTTGGTTGTGTCTTTTTGTCTTTAACAATCGTTATTGTAGTTAATTGAGATTGTGTATTTTTATTTGCCGTTGGTTTTCTAATTACAGTCACTGGTTTCATTGTAGAGTTTGATTGCTTTTCCTTTGATGTAATTTTAGGTTTAGCTTCTTTTACAGGTTTTGGTGTTCGCTTAGGAGTTACCGTTGGCTTTGGTGTTGTGACTACTTTTTCTGGTTTTGGAGTCGGTTTTGGTTTTGCGGCAACTTTTGGTGGCGTTGGAGTCGGTTTTGGTTTTGGTTTTGTAACAACAGGTTTTGATGGTTTTGGTTCTGTTATTGTCGGTTTTGTTTTTGTTGGTTGAGTTGTTGGTTTTGGACGTCGTCGTGTTGTTGGTTGAGTTGTAGTCATATCCGCATTAGAATTATCTAAAGGTGGCGGCGTTGTCTTTTGTCGATTTTGAGGAAGATTGTGTTTTTCTAACATTTTATATAATGCTGATGCTGTAAGTGAACCTTCATAAGATTCTAACAATTGTCCTCCCGAGCTAAAAATCATTACCGTAGGCAAAGCCTTGACTTCATGTTTACTTCTGACTTCATAAGCATCAAAAGCATCAACATTTAACTTTAACGGTACGTAATTATTTGTAACATAATTTCCCAGATTTTCGTCCATAAAAGTCGTCTGATCCATTAGTTTACATGGCAAACAATAAGCTGCATAAAAATCAATAAAATATAACTTACCTTCTATAGCGGCAGCACGTTGAGCTTCGTTAAGTGAACCTTGGAAAAAACTCACTTTGTTAAACGCTAAAAGTGGCAATAACAAGAAAAAAAGAATAGTCGTAATTGTTCTCATAGGTGTAAAGTATTAATCCAATAATTTTTGTGATTGTAATTTGTAGTTACCCCGAGTTGCGGCTTATCCCGAATCCTTGGGACGAGTTTAAATAACACTCGAATTAGCCTTGTTTTCGTTTTAAATTATAATTTATTCGAAGTTTTCAACTATTTGAGTGTTAACTCGCATCACGAAACTCGTAACCCGCAACTTGATTTAGTTATTTGAATAGAAAGGTGTATTATACGAAGTTAAGGATTTAACTTGTTTGACGAAAATCTTATTATATTTTTTAAATATAAAACAACAAAAGCGACTATTTCCATTAGAAATAATCGCTTTTGAAAGTATTGTTATAAGTTTAATTCGGTTCTTTGATTTTTTTGTGGAAACACTCAAAATTCAAAATAACAAAAACTTTTCGATGATGGTATTTGATATCAAGTGTTTGATTGAAAATCAATGAAGTACCAAATATCATCGTAACAAATTTCATTTTTTTACAGTTTTCATCAAGAACTACAAATTTTTCAGAGAAACTAAATCTCCCCTAATAATATCCTCAAAATTTTGTCTATTTAATGGTAAATACGTCATCTACCAAAGATCCAAATTTCAATATTAAAAATTTGCTTTTTAAAAAATGATAAGATTTTCCAAAATCAATTATTCGTTATAATTGTAGCATTGCATCAAAATAAGTATATTTAGCTTTTAAAGATAAAATCAATTTTGAAAATAATTTAATTGCAACACGATATTCATTATGTTATCAATAATGAATTGATTGTGATTAATGATTAAAATCAATAAGTTTATACAATAAGTTGTAAGTATTTTAATATAAAAACTGCTTACTACCTACTGATAACTGACAACTGTTCACTATGGAACAACCCATCATTTTTCTTGCTTTTTCAAATAGTCAAGATGATTATTTGGCAAATTTGAAGCGAGAAAGTAAACAAATCAATCGGGCTTTGGAGTCATTAGATGACAAAGGTTTGGTTAAGATTGTACGGGAAGAAAGTACCGATTTGGAAACGATTTTTCATAATTTTAATCGTTTCAAAGACCAAATTGCTATCTTTCACTATGCTGGTCATGCAGGTGGCGACAATCTTCATTTTGAAGGTGGCGCTGGTAATGCGGACGGATTGGCAAATCTATTTGCCCAGCAAAAACACCTAAAATTAGTTTTTTTAAATGGTTGCTCAACAAAAGGTCAAGTTGACAAATTATTGGAATTTGGAGTTCCAGCAGTTATTGCGACTTCTGTGCCGATTAATGATACGAAAGCAACGGAATTTGCGGAGCAGTTTTATCGTGCAATGGCAAACAAAAGCACGATAAAATCAGCTTTCAACTTTGCAGTTGCTTGGCTTCAAACGAAATATGGTGATACAGAAGTGCCAACGATTGTAGAAAATCACCGAGGTTTTAATTTTAGAGATGACGAAGAACGAAAAGTAGTAATGCCTTGGGGTTTATATTTGAATGATAAATCTGAAATCTTGGATTGGACATTGCCAACTCGTTTTGTACAAACGGTTACTCGTCCACCGCTTGATCATGAGTATTTTATCAATGATTATATCTACAATATTTTAGAAGATATGATTGCGGCTGATGCCAATTTTGAAAGTCGTTTGGTAGATTCGGAAGGCAATGATTTAGATGATCGAAATTTATTGGCGTTAATTATTGGGAATTATCCTTGGTCAATCGGTTCACAATTGCGTCGTTTGGTTTCTCGTGACGATGATATGAATAACTTTTCGATTGTTCGTTTGGAGCAAATCGTGAATACATATGTGATTGCATCACAAGTTTTATTTTATATCATTTTGTCACAAGTTTGGGGCGAAAAACGAAAGTTTGCTGGAGAAGGAAAAGTCTTCCCGATTAGTACACATTTTTTAGATGCGTTGTCATTGCATGAAAATAATTTTAAACAATTCGATTATTTAGCTCAAATTCGTCAAATTATTGAGCAGTTAGATGAACATGAAATTACGTTTTTTGTAGCAGAATTGAATACAATTTTGAAGGAATTTAAAGCGAAAAAAGAGTTTTACAATTCTTACATGTATTTAGAATCCTTACGTAGTCGATTGATTGAAGATGGTGCAAACCTTAAAAACGAAGTGCCACAGTTATGTGTTGATGCTGAATATTGTTTATCCATTGTAATTGGTAAAATGGCATTTTTGATTAATTATCAAATGCTAACCGTTCGTGATATTTTGATTAATAAAGCACCTCACAGTGATCCTGTTTTCAAACACGTTATGGGAAATCTGAAAGCACAAGACAACGACTTTTTATCACTATTCAAAGAACCAAAAAGCTATGAAAAATTTGTCGATAGTCGTTCTGTAATTTTGGTAAAAGACTTGAATGACGTAACAGATTTTTTAAATTTGTCACCTTTTATCGTTGATAAAAATGCTTTTGGTGATGTGAAAGCGACTTCGACAGATTTATTTATGTATGTGTTTAATGAAGAAGGTGAATTTAATTATTTTAGTATTCGACATAATTTATTTAAAGATCATATCAACGAAGGTGATATGATTCATACAGGTTTGGAAGAGAAAAGTGAGGCGAAAGTGCAGCGTCGAAGTAGAATGCGTCGAAGAGGTGCGACAAAGCAAAAAGCGAATCGACCTTACGATATTTTGAAAAAACAATTTGACCACTTTTTAGAAGATTTAAGTTAATTTTTTCGATAAAAAAGTTATGATAGCAAAGACACCTAAACCTCCATATTATGCTGTGATTTTCAGTTCTATAAATACGGAAAATATTGAAGATTATTCTGAAACGGCAGATCGAATGGTCGAATTGGCGAGCGAACAAAAAGGTTATCTTGGTATTGAAAGTGCAAGAAATGAACTTGGAATAACGGTTTCTTACTGGAAAGATTTAGAATCCATTAAAAGATGGAAAGCTAATGCCGAACATACTATTGCTCAAGAAAAAGGACGTAAAGATTGGTATCAATCGTATAAAACAAGAATTGCAAAAGTAGAACGTGATTATTCTTTTAGTAAGTAATCAAATAAGAATTGATAATAAAATAAATTGTATGAAAGTAATTATTGAAAGACTTGGTAATTTGATTAACCAAATTTCAAAATACATTTCTGAGACTTCGAAAGAAAATTTTTCATTAAAAACGAATTTGGGAAAGTGGTCTAAAAAGGAAATCCTTGGACATTTAATAGATTCGGGAATTAACAATCTTCAACGATTTACAGAAATTCAATTTGAAGAAAAGCCATATAAATTAAAATCTTATAAACAAAGTCAATTAGTAAAAGCAAATAATTATCAAAATGCGGAAATAGATGAAATAATTAATCTATTAATTGCAATTAATAAAAGAATAATCGAAGTAATTATGCTTCAAACTAATGAAACGCTTGATTATGAAATTGTAACGTATGATAATGAAAAGTTTGATTTAAGATATTTGATTGAAGATTATGTAAAACATTTTGAGCATCACACAAATCAAATAATTGATTAAAAATAGAAATGAAGTTTCAAAAGATTGTAAAATGGATATTATTAGTTGGTTTTGTATTGTTAAATATTATCGCTTATAATCATGCGTACAAGTTTACGCATTTTACTGCAACAAATGGAAATAAAAAAATAAAACCCGAAAATTTATCTTTTGGTCAGAAATTGAAATTGATATTTACTGGAGTTGATAATCCGAAACCTGTAAATAATAAATTGCCCAGACAATCATTTGAAATAATAGAAATCAAAAGTGATGTTTTATTAAATGGTTGGTTGATAGAAGTTGATAGTAGCAAAGGTGTTGTAGTGTTGTTTCATGGTTATTCTGGTAATAAAAGTGGCGTTGTCGCTTATGCAGAAGAATTTAATAAAATGGGTTTTTCTACTTCATTAATGGATTTTCGTGGAAGTGGAGATTCTGAAGGAAATGAAACGACGATTGGATTTAAGGAAGCAAAAGATGTTGAAGCAACCTTTAATTTTATTAAAAATAGATTTCCGAATAATGATTTAATTTTATTTGGAACATCAATGGGAGCAGTTTCGATTATGAAAGCTGTCGTTGATTTAGACGTTCAACCAAATCAGATTATTTTGGAATGTCCTTTCGGAACAATGCGAAAAACGGTACAACAACGATTTAAAGCGATGAATTTACCGTCGTTTCCTTTTGCAGATATGTTGATGTTTTATGGTGGAATGCAAACTGGTTTCAATCCTTATACACACAAACCGACAGAATACGCCAAAAATATTGATATTCCAACTTTATTACTTTATGGAAAACAAGACGCAAGAGTTACATTAGAAGAAACAGAAACGATTTACAAGAATTTAAGCGGTCAAAAGGAGTTAGTGATTTTAAAAAACTCTGGACATGAGAATTATCTGAATCATGATAAAAAAGATTGGTTAAGTTCGATTGATAAATTTATAAAAAAAAATAGTTAGGTATGAAGTATAAGTTATAAAGTATTTAACCTACATACTTTATACCTCATACTTTATACCGTATACCTATAAAATGAAAAGTCCATTCAAGTTTTTAGATGCTTATACGAAAGCCGACAAAGATATATTCTTTGGTCGAGATGTGGAAGTCGAGGAGTTGTATGATCGAGTGTTTGAAACCAACTTAGTTTTATTATATGGAGCTTCTGGAACTGGTAAAACGAGTATTATCAATTGTGGTTTAGCGAATATGTTTGAAAATACGGATTGGTTACCGATACGTATTCGTAGAAAAGAGAATATCATTGATTCGCTACACAATTGTTTGGATAAATATTCGGTATCTAAAACATACGATAAGACGGAGATTAAGAAGAAAATCAAGTCAATTTATTTAGATCATTTCAAACCGATTTATTTGATTTTTGATCAGTTCGAAGAATTGTTTGTCTTAGGTTCTGAACCAGAGCAGATTGTGTTTTTTGAAGTGTTACGAGAGTTAGTTGAAGATGGATTACAATGTAAAATATTGTTGTCAATGCGTGAAGAATATATTGCATATTTGTCTGCTTATGAGATAATTATACCTTCATTATTCGATAATCGTCAGCGTATTGAAAAAATGGGATTGTTGCAATTGCAAGAAGTGCTCAAAGGCACAACTGAAGCATTTGACATTGAAATAAAGGATGAAGAAAGGGTTTTAGAACAGATTATATTAAAGCTTCGTGATCCGAAAGAAGGTGTCGAATTATCAAGTTTACAAGTATATTTAGACAGTATGTATCGTCGAGCGGCTGGCATGACTTTGCCTAATGAATCTGTCGTCTTTTCTTTGGAACTAATTGACGAAACTGGTCAGTTTTCTGATGTTTTAGAAGTCTTTTTGAGAGAACAAACATATACAATTGAAACAGAGTTAGAAGCAAAAGGCTCGAAGGTCAAAGGCATTCCGACAACAGTTTTATTCTCTTTAGTAACAGAAGATGGTACTAAAAAAGCCGTAGAAACAGAAAGTATATATGATGCCTTATTAAAACGAAAAGGTATTACTAAAAGCGAAGTTGATTATTGTATCAAGCGTTTTCAAGAGTTACGAATTTTACAGGAAGTGACTTAATAAGTATAAAGTGTGAGGTATTTGTATTCAGAAATAAAAATTAAAATCCCAAATTATGAATATAGTAGAATTACTAAAAAACTTATTTGAATCTATTTTTGGTTTGTTTTCTAAGGATAAAAATGCCAATAAACCTACAGAAGAAAATAAACCTAAACCAACTGATAATAAACCAGTTGTAGAAGAAAAACCAGAAAAACCGATAATTCCAAAACCAGAAAAAGTAATGTCAAAAACCAGAAAACTATATTCTCTTATTGTGGGAATTAATGATTACCAATTTGTTACCAGATTAGGTGGCTGCGTCAATGATGCAAAACGTATTAATGAATATTTTGAAAAAGTGACAAAGGATAGCGAATTTGAATATTTGCCTAAAATACTTTTAGATGCTGATGCTACAAAAAGTAATATTCAAGATGCTTTTTTAAATCATTTAGCGAAAGCGGAAGAAAACGATGTTGTTGTTTATTATTTCTCTGGACACGGTGCTCAAGAAAGAGGCGATGCTGTTTGGAAAAAAGATGAATCTGATGGAGCGTTAGAAACGCAAGTCTGTTACGATAGTCGAGATAGAGAAGGAACACCAGATTTGGCAGATAAAGAACTGCGATATTTGATACATCAAGTATCATTGAAGAATCCACATATTTTGACGATTTCGGATTCTTGTCACTCCGGCGATAATACGAGAACGGATATGGTAAAACGTCGATTACCTGATGATGTTGCCGAACCTCGTTTGTCGAATCTTGCACCGATGAGAAGTTGGGATAAATTCTGCTTTGCAGATAAGATTTCTAAAGAAGAAATTGCTAATGAGTTGATTTTAGAAAAAATATTACCGCAAGGTCAACATATACAAATGTCGGCTTGTCAAGATAGAGAGTTAGCCTACGAATTGCGTGGTTCAGGTATTTTTACATCTATGTTTTTGAATGTATTAGAACGCTCAAATGGCAATATTTCTTACTCGGATTTACAACAACGTATCCGTTTTTCTATTACAGGAAAATATCCACAATTACCCGGCATTTACTCTAGTGATGGTGATGGAACACGTTTACATCAAGAATTTTTAGGTGGTGCAGCAGTCAAAGAACCTTTTTATTATAATGTACAAAAGAACTTTCGAGGAAGTATCGGTTGGACGTTAAGTATCGGTGCGATTCATGGTGTTCCGACAAATCTTGATGCAGGAATTGTTGTAGAAATTCGAGATACAAATGATAAATCAAAAATCCTAACAACGGCTACTTTATCGAAAGTAGAACCTGGAATGACTCGTTTATCTGTTGACAACGAAAGCAACTTGGAAGTTGATGGACAATATTACGCAACGATTCCAAATCTATTTACGAATCCGATGCGAGTTTATATTCATGGAAATGATAAAGGCGTAAAAGTGCTGAAAGAGGAAATAGGTTTTGATGAAAACTTTGAGTATGCTAATATTGAGATTACGGATGATTTAGTCTTGGCCGATTATTTAGTTTATGCCAAAAAAAGTAAGGAGAAAGAATATTATTTTATTGGACATCCGATGAATGATTTATCTAAAATAGATAAAACGTATCAAGCAACGTTCAAAAATCATCATTCTCCTGCGAATGTTCCTTATTGGAAATGGCTAACAGAACAACAGAAAGATTTTATACCAGGTTCGGCAAGAATGATTATTAAATTCTTAAAAAATGCTTCTAATTATCACGCTTTATTAAAATTAGAAAATCCAACAACACGACTGAAAAATCATAATATAGAAGTAGAAGTTTTTCAAGTTCCTAAAGAACAAATTGATTTAAAACAAAAATTAGAATTTAAGAACGGCAAAGCTATTGTTGATTGTGATCCAGGTTCTGCTCCACCACAAACTTATTTTTATATCTCTGTAACGAATCGTTCAGACCGAACTTATCGAGTCGCAATGCCAGCATTATTTCCTGCTTTTGAGGTGATTACGGGTACGCTTGATGGTGGTGTCGTAGAGATTCCTGCTGGTGAAACGAAACTGGCATTTAGTGGACAAATTCCTTCCGTATCGTTAGCAAATGAGGAAAAGAAAAATGGTCAATGGACTTCTAATTTTTGGATTAAAGAGTTTAACTGGCATCACAAAACTTGGTACTTAAAACTTATCGTAAGTACCGAAAATTTTAATATCAATGATTTTGCTCGTGAAGCTGTTCCTTATCCCGATATACCTCGACCTGGACAAGATGCTTTAGGCAAAGGATTTGGAAATATTGGAGGTGTAAGTAAAGCTGTGGTCACATCAGATTGGACAACAGAATTGTTTGAAATTCAGATGGTGAATCCTTTTTATGTTGCTCCGCCAGAAGAATTTGCTTAGATTATCAAACAATCATAATAAACATATATTGCATCAAATAGTCATCAGGTGAGTAACGGAAACTTTATGAAAAATCATTTTATATTCGATTCTTCTATAAAAAACTCACTTGATGACTTTTATTACGATTGCTATAACTTCTTATCCATTTTACAAGTAGAAAATCAAAAAAAGAAATATCTTTGTTGCCAATTTACACGAAAAATCATCCAAAATACACGCAACAAGACTTATGAATATCCTCAAAACAACACTTCTATTAGTTGTTAGTATTGTATTATTAACACAATGTAAAACGGATCCACACGCAGAATCAACAAATACTGGTTATGCGAAAATATCTGGTAAGACGATGGGAACAACTTACAGTGTTACTTATCAAGATCCGAATCAAGTCAATTATAAACCACAAATTGATAGTATTTTAGTAGCGATTAATCAAGAAGTCTCGACTTATATTGACAATTCTGATATTTCTCTATTTAATTTATTAGGAAAATCCTCAAAAAAATACGCTTTTCAAGCTTCTGAAAAGCCACATTTTAGAGCTAATTTGATTGCATCACAATCAATTTTTGAACAAACTAACGGCTATTTTGACCCAACTGTTATGCCTTTAGTTAATTATTGGGGATTTGGTTACACCGAAAAACGAACGATTAATAAAGCTGATGAAACAAAAATTGCGGAAATATTAAACTCCGTTGGTTATGATAAAGTCGAGATAAATATTAATGATGATAAGGCTGAAATTATAAAGTCAAATTCAGAAACAGAATTAGATTTTAGTGCGATTGCGAAAGGTTACGCTGTTGATGTAATTGGTAAATTTTTAGTATCAAAAGGTATCGAAAATTTGTTTGTAGAAATCGGTGGAGAAACATTCTGTAAAGGAAAAAGTATGCGAGGAGATTTGTGGGCTTTAGGTATCAATACACCTTCAAGAGATGCAAAACTTACTGATATTAAACAAGTTGTACGATTGACCGATAAAGGTTTAGCAACTTCGGGCAACTATCGAAATTATCATACAGCAGAAGATGGAAGTATTTACGCACACACAATAAATCCAAAAACAGGTTTTCCTGAAAAAAGCAATTTGTTGAGTGCAACCGTTATCGCTGACGATTGTATGACAGCAGATGCTTTTGCAACTGCCTTTATGGTAATGGGAAAAAATAAAGCAATCGAACTGGCAGAAAAAATACCATCAATTGAGATTTTTTTAATCTACGGTGATGAAGACGGAAAAATGGAAACATTTACTTCTGATGGTTTTCTTGACTTTATAGAAGAAAAGTAATATATTTAAAAATTAATAATGTATAATATTTTCAAGTGTCACAATTTGTTGTTTTGATATTTTAACGAATACTTAAAATATTGTTTACATTACCTACGATAAATCGGACGTTTAAACGTCTGACATAGATTCAAAAGTAAAAACGTTATTCAAAAACCTAATATTAAATTTAAAACATGGCAAAGTTAAAAAGAGAGCAGTTAATAGCAATTGGTGTAATTGCAATCCTTGCACTTTTAGGCGTAAATGCTTATTTGATGATTGCAAATAAGCAAAAAAGTGAAACAATTGAACAGACTCAAGATGCTCTAACGGAGTTAGAGCAAGTGAAAGCGGAATTAGATGAAGAATACACCTTGGCTTTGGAACAATTAGAATCTAAAAAAGGCGAAAATGAACAATTGAATGATATCATTGAGCAACAAAAAGCAGAAATTAAAGCTCAAAAATTAAGAATTGATAGAACGATTCGTCAAGGAAATACAAATTCTGCCGAGTTGAAAAAAGCTCGTCAAGAAATTCAGCAATTAATCGCTCAAAGAGATAATTATTTAGCTCGTATTGAAGAATTGAATGCGGATAAAAAATTGTTGGAAGAGAAAAATGTTAGTTTATCATCTGCTAAGGAAGAGTTAGAAACGACTTTGACAACGGTGAAAGAAAAAGCTGCTGAAACTGAAGCTAATCTAACTGCTGAAAAAGAAGAAATCAAGGAAGCAAAAGAAAAAGCTGATGCAAAAGTAGCAAGAGGTTCGGTCTTAAACGCTCGTAATATTACTGTAACACCTTTAAAAATCAAAAGAAGTGGAAAAGAGGTAGAAACAAAATATGCTAATAAAGCAGAAAAATTAAATATTTGTTTTGACTTAGACGAAAATGCAATTACACCTTCTGGCAACAATAAGGCGTTGATTCGTATTTTGACACCTTTAGGTGAGACATTGTATGTAGAGAGTCAAGGTTCGGGCGAATTTGCCAATCAATCTTCTGGCGGAGGTGCTTCCCGTTTTACGGCAGCAAAAAGTTTTGCTTACAATAACAAAACGACAAACATTTGTGTAGGTTGGTCAATTCAAACACCTTTGACAAAAGGAAATTATACCGTTGAAGTATTTAATAAAGGATATAAAACAGGAACAAAAACATTTACTTTAAAGTAGATTGAATTGTATGATTGTGTCGTATTCTATAATTGTTAATCGAATATTCGTGACAACAATCACCGTGTTATAAAAAGGTCAATCTTGATGAATATCATTGAGGTTGACCTTTTTGCGTAATGCTTTTTTCTCACCATTTTGTTTTTTATTAATCAACCTTTTGGCTTGAACAGCTTGAGGAATTTTTGTGAATCTTCGCTTTCTATCTGGTATCAATGCTTGTTCCATCATTTGATAAAAACGCTTTACAACAATAGATTTATTTCGTCGTTGAGAACGTTCTGTTTCATTCGCAAAAATCAAAATCCCATCATTATTAATCCTGCTTTTAAGATTTCGCATAACCAGACTTTTTTGAGTATTACTCAATATTGTTGAGTTTTCGACATCAAAAAGTAGTTCGACACGAGTTTCGACTTTATTCACATGTTGTCCGCCTTTTCCCGAACTTCGAGAAGTTCGAAATGTCAATTCCTTATTAAAATCTAATTGATTGTTCATTTTTTAGTGATTAGTTTGTTTTATAAGTCTTGAAATATAAATAAATGTACGTTCTTTGACGCAGGATTTTTTTGTCAAGAATAAGGCGAAAAACGCAGTCGAAGCCTTTGCTTCAGCGTCCCGAGTCCTCGGGATAAACGAAATTATTGATAAAAAAGGCAAGTCAAGAATGTATAGTTATTTTTATCTCAATACTAATCAATTATTTTCATAATTAAATGTTTTCCGTGTGTTAAACAGCAAAGTATAAGTTACCGTTCCATATTTCTTATAAAAATAAAAGGTTGTTTGAATTTGTTTACGGCAGCTAAAGACCACCGCTACGTAAAACAATAATTTTTGCTTTTGGCAAAATTATTAATGAACCAAATAAAAAAGCATTTATAAAAGTTTTGTATCTCACTTCTATAAATGCTTTTTCATCAATTTTCAATTATCAATTTTCAATTATCATTGCCTCATTGCCTCTACAGGATCCATTCTTGATGCCTGAACAGCAGGAATCAATCCTGCAATAATCCCGATGATAATAGAAACAGAAACGCCAATTATTATACTGGATTGAGATAAGAAAAACTCGAATCCTGAAACGGCTGTTGCTACTTTTGCTAATCCATAAACCAACGCTAAACCAACGATTCCACCTAAAATACAAAGTATAATAGACTCAACTAAAAACTCTAAAAGTATAAATACGTTTTTCGCTCCTAAAGCTTTTTTGATACCAATCAAACCCGTGCGTTCTCTAACCGAAACGAACATAATATTGGCAACACTAAAACCACCGACTATCAAAGAAAACCCGCCGATTATCCAACCAGCAATATTCAACGTACCAAAAAAGGTATCAAAAAAACTGGATAAAACAGACAATTCATTCAATGCAAAATTATCTTCTTCTTTCGGTTTTAAGCGGCGTTCGTTCCGAATAGTAGCCGTTAATTCATCTTTTAACTGGTCATTTATAACGCCATCAGCAGCTTTCACCATAATATCACCTTCGTTACTCAAATCCATAATACTTCGAGCGGTGTAATAAGGGATAAACGCAACTCTATCAAAGTTGATAGGATTGATTAAGTCTTGTCCTTCTTTTTCTAATACGCCAATTACAGTCATTTTTCGACCGAATATTTTAACTTTTTTACCAATTGCATCCACATCTTCACCAAAAATCCCAGAGGCAACTTCATGACCTAATACAATTACATTGGCAGCATATTGATATTCTGATAAGGAAAAATAACGACCTTGTCCGAAAGATAATTGAAATATATCTTCATAATCATATGAAATCCCCGTAGCAAAAACGTTGGAAATATTATCAGAACCAAATTCCATAGATTTTGCCCCCATAAATGAAGAGTAAGCAACTTTATCATAACTTCGAACATTTCTGACAATTGCTTCATAATCATCATAATTTGGTTCGGGACGACGCATCAATTTAAACCAATTTTCACGAGGATTTTCGCCCCAGTTAAATCGATTTACATAAATGACATCGTCACCTAATTGCTCAAAACTACTACGAATGTTGTGTTCCAATGAACTTACTGCTGACAACACCGAAATCACGCACAAAATCCCAATTGTAATACCTAATAAGGACAAAAAAGTCCGAAGTCGGTGACTTATCAATTGTTGAACTGCTTGTATAATTCCTTCCCAAAATATTCTTAAAAATAATCCCATTTTGATTCTAATTCAGTTGTATCTTAACTACAAAAACGAATTTCGACAAAACAATTGTCAATCAATAAATCATTCGATTAATAGAGTAGAAATATCCATGAATATAATTTGTTCAAAGTGTTATGGACTTTCCTTTTCACTTTCACATTTTGTAATGAACATTTTAATCAAATACAATATGCTTTTGTTCATAAAATTAGTATATCATAACAATCACAAGAAAAGTCATCAGATGATTTTTTTATATAAAAAAATGGAATATACGTAACCATTACTAAAACGACTTTTTATAAGATTTAAGAGACTCGAATCATAACTATTTAAATCAAAATTTGTTTCTTATAATTGATAATCAAAATAGATTTTACGTAATCCAAAAGTGGCGTTTCGGATTACATTATTCTCAACAATGACAAATCAAATAAATACAATTACGATTTTTTTTATTTACAAACTATTAATTCACGTTTCGCTGAAACGTAAAATAGAAATCACAATTGCTAAATTTTGCTTCGCAAAATGCTTTTTTCACGCAGATTCACGCAGATTCACGCAGATT
>JBGCFH010000377.1:0-36802 GCA_045106825.1 Saprospiraceae bacterium
AGTAAAAATTAGTGTCCAAAAATCAAAAAAAAGCAAAAGTTGAGGAATTAGTTATTGCTTAATTAGACACGAATTTACACGAATTACACGAAAAAATAATTAGTGAAATTAGTGGAAATTAGTGTCCAAAAACAAAAAAATCATGGGAAATCCAAAAGGATTCTTGAATCATACAAGAGAATTACCAAAATATCGACCTGTCGATGAACGAGTACAGGATTACAACGATATTTATCAACCGTTTGCGGAAAGTAAAACGGTAACACAAGCTTCACGTTGCATGGATTGTGGCGTTCCGTTTTGTCATAATGGCTGTCCATTAGGGAATATTATTCCGGAGTTTAATGATGCCGTTTATGAAGAAGATTGGGAATTGGCATTTGACATATTGAGTAGTACGAATAATTTTCCAGAGTTTACTGGTCGAATTTGTCCTGCACCTTGCGAAAAGGCTTGTGTTTTGGGTATCAATCAGCCGCCTGTTGCAATTGAACATATTGAGAAATCAATTGCTGAAAAGGCGTATGAAAATGGCTATGCAAAAGCAAATCCACCGAGTGTACGAACTGGAAAAACGGTTGCCGTTGTTGGTTCTGGACCTGCAGGTTTGGCAGCAGCAGCACAGTTGAATAAAGCTGGACATTTGGTGACGGTTTTTGAGCGTGCGGACAGAATTGGCGGTTTGTTGCGTTACGGAATTCCTGATTTCAAATTAGAAAAATGGACGATTGATAGAAAATTGGCGTTGATGGAAGCCGAAGGAATTGTGTTTAAAACGAATGCAAATATTGGTGTCAATATTCCTGTTACAGACTTGACGGATAATTTTGATGCTGTTGTGCTTTGTGGCGGTTCGACTGTGCCGAGAGATTTGCCGATTGCTGGTCGTGGTTTCAAAGGTGTTCATTTTGCAATGGATTTTTTGACACAAAATAACAAACGTGTTGCTGGTGACGACATCGCAAAAGAAGCGGAAATCTTAGCAACGGACAAAAATGTTTTGGTCATCGGTGGCGGAGATACTGGCTCGGATTGTGTCGGAACGTCTAATCGTCATCAAGCAAAATCAATTACACAAATTGAGCTTTTGGTAAAACCGCCAAACGAACGTGCGGAAAGTACGCCTTGGCCTTTGTGGCCAATGGAATTGCGAACTTCAAGTTCTCACGAAGAAGGTTGTGATAGAAAATGGGCGATTTTAACAAAGGAATTTGTCGGTGATAAAAACGGCAATTTGAAAGGTGTCAAATTGGTCGATATTGAGTGGAAACTCGGTGATAACGGTCGTTCGACTTTCGTCGAAATAGAAGGAACGGAGCGTGAAATTCCTTGTGAATTGGCATTATTAGCCATCGGTTTTGTACATCCGTTACATGATGGAATGTTGCAACAACTCAAAGTTGAATTGGATAATCGTGGCAATGTCAAAGCGGACGATTACCAAACTTCGGTTGAAAAAATCTTTACGGCTGGCGATATGCGTCGTGGTCAATCTTTGGTGGTTTGGGCGATTGCGGAAGGTCGTGAAGCGGCGAGGAAAGTTGATGAATTTTTACAAGGTGAAAGTTTGTTGGAGGCGAGAGATCAAGGAAAGTTGAGTTTAAGTAGTTTGGTAGTTTAAGTTGTTGTGGTTCGTGAAAACTACTGAAACTACAAAACTATCGAACTACTAAAACTAATTTTATTATTCCATATCTACTTTTTAAGGTGCGTCTTTGGCGTGCCTTTTTTTATTTTTTGCTGCGTTTTTTCTTTCTACTACAATGTGGACACCAAGATTTACTATTCTTTATATTATCGGGTCTCGCTTCCCATTGATGTCCGAATTCACATTCCCATATTAGTTTAGATTGAGAACTTACATACTCCGTTGAAATACATTTTCCATTTCTTAATCCCGCTATTTTCTGCATTTCAGAAATGCTACCTTTTTTCTTTAAAAACGAACATTTTTTACACCATGTACCCTTTATTATATCCATTGGTGCAGCTTTCCATTGATGTCCTTGTTCACATTGCCATAAATATTTATGATTAACACTTTTAAAAAATGTGGATAAAAATAATCCGTTTTTTTTACGAGCAATATTCTGCATATCTGATACAGAGTATTTACGATTAGAATTTCCTATACGATTAGGTTTACAAGTTGGACACCAGCTTTTGCGTTTACTTTTAATATTTGATGGTAAAGAATTAAAAACATGATCTTCTGCACAAATAAATTTATGTTTTTGATTAACTCCAAGATAAATATTTGATAAACATTTTCCTCCCTTTTGTATGGCTATTTGATTAAGTTCTTCTAACTCATTGCTTACAACATATTTATCATTAATATTTTCATTGAGGGTAATTCCTAAATTAAGCATGAAAAGTTTGTTAAATATAAAGGTTTTCAGCTCAGTTGTTTCTATAAAGTATGGGATTATTACTAATATTATGTTGTTTATTTTACATAAATCAACTTTGGTTTTATCATCTAATTTTCTTCTTTCTAATGTTTCTTTCCGTCTTTGAAAATGCTTATTTTGTTTGTAATGATATTCTCCATGATGTTCAAATGCAATTTTAAGTTCTTCACAATAACCATCTAACTCCATTCTATTACCTCTTACATTAATAAGCCATTTAGGTCTTTTTTTAGGAAATTTGTATGAAGTTATTTGTTCAAAAATACTTCTACATAACCGTTCTCTGATACCTTTTCCACAGTAAGGACACCATGTACCCTTTTTAATATCATTAAGGACGGCATTCCAAATATGACCATTATTACATTCCCATATTAGTTTGGATTGAGAATTGATATATTTCGTTGATAAGCATTTTCCCTTTCTTTCGGTTGCTATTTGAATAGCCTGTTCTAAACCGTTTTTTAGAATTAAATGTTTTCCTGCTCTTTCTTTATTGAAACATTTTCTGCACCAAGTACCTGCTAATATATTTTGTGCTTGTGTTTCCCATTCATGACCATGTTTACAGCGTAAGGAAAATACAGAATGTTTATTTATATAAATGCCTTTTATCACTTGTCCATTATTTTGGTTGACTTTTTCTAAAAAGCGTTCTGATAAAATTTCTTTAACCTTAGTTCTATCTAATTTTAAAAGTGGATTTTTATTAGATTTTGTATTTGTTCCAAGCCAATCAGGCCAATTTTTCCAACCTTTTCCTTTATATGTTCTATCTGGATGAACTGGAATTTTTAGATTTCTTTTTTCACTTTTACAATAAGTTCTCCATTCTAAATTACTCTTTAGTTTTAGGGTTAATACGATTTTTTTAGCTTCGCTAAAAGGTAGAAATTTATTTTTCAAATTAATATATTTATATATTTTTCAAATTCACATTGTTCTCACCCCAAAACCAAATCACCATCTAAAACCTCCACAAAACCAAGCACTAAATCCTTTTCATTAATACCTAAATGAATTAATTCTTTAGCAATACCAACGCCTGTTGTATCTTCGTGTAGCCAAATTTTGTTGTTGGTTTTTAGTTCGACGTGGAAAAGAACATTGTAAATATAGTTGTCGTTATCCCAACCATAATTCAAAACGATAAAATTAGACATCGCTTTATTGACGATAATATCTATTTTTAGATTTGGACGATTTGATATTTTATACCCTTTCCAAGTGTCTAAAAGTTGTAGGACTATTTTTTGATATTTTATTGTTTTATCCATTCTAAAATGATTTGAGCGTTTTTGTCAATAACTAATATATTAATGTCATATTGTGCAATTCGTTTCAACAAAAACGGCTTTTTTTGAATTCGTTTCCACGAAATATTAGAAATTGCCAAGTGTAATGTTCGATTAATGTTTTCATCATTTAACGCATCACGATAAAAAATGTATTGTCCAAATATTTCGTAAAAATCGTAAATCAAAGATATTTTCGTCAATGATTTGATTTCAATAGCAATCTGTTCGGTGTCTTTTGTTGCCAAAACAAACTTTTCTGCACCTAAATCCATCTTGAACGTTGTACCAGCTGATTGAACAATTAAAGGGTCATCTGTCACAAACCAACCTGCTTTCTCTAAAGCAACAACAACTGCTTCGTGAATTTTATCTCTTTGAGCCATTTTTAGGAATTTATAAAATACTACTTTGATTACAAAATAAGAAAAAAGGAACTATTAACAAAATCATCTATTGATTATCGTTCTTGACTATACTGCAACCCCTGATTAACGCCAATACGATTCAAATGTGGATATATGGTAATAATATCTTGAATAGTTACTCCTAAAGCCATCCATTCTAATATCATATCCACACTAATTCGAGTGTTTTTGATACAAGGTTTTCCGTTTAAGACCTTTGGATTTGCTATGATTTCTGTAAATTATTTCATATCAAATTTCTTTTAAACAAAAATACGTTTTTACTCATAACAATAAAAATAAAAAATCATTCCGTTTGCGTCAATTCCCAATTTCCACAACCACCAAAAAATCCCTATCTTCCCAAAAAAATCAATTCACCATTAACAGTTAATAATTAACAATTAATCATGACTAACACATTTAAAATTGCTAAAGAAAAAATGGTTCTCTGAAACAAATTGTGGTTTTCGATGAAAATCGTAAAAAATGAAATCTGTTATGATGGCATTTGGTATTTGTTTAAAGAGGAAAACAAACATGATACACGGATAAATCATATCAACCCTTTTTTTGAAGGCGTTTGTGATTTTTCTGATTTTAATTATGAAATAATAATTGATTTGTATTAGATGTAACTACAAAAAAGCTTCATAAAAATTCAAATTTTCATGAAGCTTTTTTGTTCTCATTAAGCTCGTTTCAACTTAATTTCAAAAGTCGTTCCTTTATTTTCTTTACTTTTAATTTTAATAGAAGCATCGTGCAAATCCACGATTTCTTTAACAATAGATAAACCCAAACCAGTTGACTTTTCGCCAGCTGTTCCTGCTCGTTTTAAGTCTTGTGGTAGCGATTCAAACATGAAAGGAATACGTTGTTCTGGAATTCCGATTCCTTCGTCTTTAATGCTT
The DNA here is from genome assembly GCA_045106825.1 of Saprospiraceae bacterium. Lineage (GTDB taxonomy): Bacteria > Bacteroidota > Bacteroidia > Chitinophagales > Saprospiraceae > CAWVWD01. Next base: position 5,031 of record JBGCFH010000377.1, read on the forward strand.
AAAATAACAGTCTCTTGATAAACAGTTGTTTGGATTTTAATTGACTTTCGTTGTGGCGTAAATTTGATAGCATTTGATATTAAATTATCAATTACTCTCGAAAATTTGTTTGGATTTAATGGTACAATTGCATTAGAGGCTAATTGCGTTTTAATTTCAATATTTTTCTTAAATGCTTGTGATTGAAACTGTTGTATTGATTTAAAAATTAATAAATTCAAATCTGTTTTAACCTTTTTGAATGGTTGATTGTGTTTTTCTAAATTAGCGACATCTAATAATTCTGAGATAATCGTTTTTGTATAATCTAAAGCTTCTTCTTGTAACTGAAGCAACTCTAATTGTTCCGCTTCTAATTCTGATTTAAGCAAATTTGTCAATCCTTGAATAGCCGAAATGGGATTTCTTAAATCATGCGCAACATTCGCTAATGTTTTATTCTTTTTAGCATTCAATAGTTTCAAAGCCGTATTTAAAGCCGTTAGTTTTTCTTCTCTAAGCTTTTGTTTCGTAATATCTTGTTTTATACCAATGATTCGTAAAGGCGTTCCGTCGTCATCATAGTAAACATGACTTCGGCTGCTAACATGAATAATCGTTCCATTAGTTTTAAGGCAACGATATTCGTAATTAAAATCTTTTTGTTGTGTTAAACAAGCTCCAAAATAGGTCATTACGTCTTGAAAATCTTCAGGATGGACAATTTTTTGAAAGTCCTCAATTGTATATTCATCTTGAGGTGTAAGTCCAAATATTTGGATAAAGTTTTCTGAACCTGTCCAAGTACCTTTTGTTAAGTCTGTTTGGTAACTTCCTAAATTAGCAATTTTTTCTACTTCTTTTAATAATTCCATAGCTGATTCTTTGAGGGGTGATAGTTTTTTTTGAATGTGTATTTAAGGATTAATAAACTACTAATTAGACGTTTACCAAAAAGAATTATACTAAATGTTGTATTGTAGAAAATATTATAATAGGACAATGGATTCTTTAAACGTTTCATGATTTCAATAAGTTACATTAAGATTCAATAATATTTAAAAAAAATTATATATACTATTTTTCAATTTTAAAAAAAAACACTTTTTTTTTATCAAAATGTAAATAAAGACATCAAAGTCTTAAACCTTTTAACAAAAACTTACCCAAATAAACTTCATTTTCTACCTTTGTAACTACTAATCAAGTAGCGGCTGCTTTAGCTGTCGTAGTGATAATATTATACGGCAGTCAAAACAGCCGCTACTTTATAGCATGGAAGATGAAAGTTTTAAAATTTGGAGGTTCGTCTGTGGCTACACCACAACGAATTTTAAGTATTGTAGAAATCCTAAAGGATTATAATCAGCAAGAAGAAAAGTTTGCTGTGGTTTTTTCAGCCTTTGGAGGTGTGACCGATATGTTACTTAATATGAGTCGCAAAGCAGAACAAGGTGATATTTCTTATCTTGATGACCTTGAAAACTTCAAAGCTCGACATATTGAAGCAATTACTTTACTGCTTTCAGGAGAGTTATTTGCGGAAGCTGAGAAAGCGGTTGAAGTTGGTTTCAGAGAGTTAGAAGATTTACTTCATGGAATATTTTTATTACAAGAAGCAAGTGTGCGTTCGATGGATTATGTAGTGAGTTTTGGTGAACGAAATTCTGCTTTTATCGTATCGAAAACATTAGAAACTCATGGTTTGAATGCCGAATATTTAGATGCACGAAAAGTTATTAAAACCGATAAAACATTTAGTGCTGCTAAGGTTGACTTTGATGTAACGAATCAAAATATTCAAGAATATTTTGAAAAAAACACAGCGATTCAAATCATTACAGGTTTTATCAGCTCGACTGAAGAAGGCTTAACAACAACACTTGGTCGTGGAGGTTCTGATTATACCGCAGCGATTTTTGGTTCGGCTTTGAGTGCAGATGTAATTGAGATTTGGACGGATGTTGATGGTGTGATGACCGCTGATCCTCGTAAGGTCAAAGGTGCGTTTACACAACAATCAATGACGTATGCAGAAGCGATGGAAATGTCGCATTTTGGTGCAAAAGTGATTTATCCACCAACGATTGTTCCTGCTTTACAGCAGAATATTCCGTTGCGAATCCGTAATACATTCAATCCAAATTTTGCGGGAACATTGATTAGTGATTATCACGAAAAAAATGACTCTGTTGTCAAAGGTATTTCATCGATTGGCGATGTATCGCTATTGACGCTCGAAGGTAACGGAATGGTTGGCGTAATTGGCGTTTCTGGACGTTTGTTTAGTGCATTGGCTCGACATAAAGTAAACGTTATTTTGATTACACAAGGTTCTTCCGAACACTCAATTTCATTCGCTGTAAAACCACAAGACGCAGGAATTGCTTGTGTGGCGATTGAGTTGGAATTTGAATATGAAATTTCTCGAAAGTTGGTGACTTCACCTCGAATCGAAACGGGTTTATCTGTCATTGCGGTGATTGGTGAGAATATGCGTTATCGCTCCGGAATGGCTGGTCGTATGTTTCAATCATTAGGCAAAAATGGTATCAATATCATTGCAATCGCTCAAGGTTCTTCGGAGTTAAATATCTCGGCAGTTGTGAAAAAATCTGATGAACACAAGGCTTTGAATGCCTTACATGAAGGTTTCTTTGAGTCGGATTTGATGGTATTACACTTGTTTGTTGTTGGAGTTGGTTTGATTGGAAAAACGTTACTGAAACAGATTCAAGAAACAGCTAATTATTTGAAAGAAAAACGTGGTTTGGAGATTCGTGTCGTGGCGTTATCGAATAGCCGAAAAATGGTATTTGCTGATAAAGGAATTGATTTAAATAATTGGGAAACAGCATTGAGCGAAAGCGATGAAAAAGCCAGTATTTCGCAGTTTATTGATAAAATGAAAGCGTTGAATTTACGCAACAGTATTTTTATTGATAATACCGCAAATGCAGAAATTCCAAAACATTATGCTAAAGTTTTAGAAAGTAGTATTTCGGTTTCGACACCAAATAAAATTGCGGCTTCTTCGCCTTTCAGTAACTACCAAACACTAAAAAGTTTAGCCAATGCGAACGGTGTTCGTTATGCGTTTGAAACGAATGTTGGTGCAGGTTTACCGATTTTGACGACACTAAATGACTTGATTGCTTCTGGTGATGAAATTTTGAAAATCGAAGGTGTTTTATCAGGTTCACTATCTTATATTTTTAATAATTTCAAAGCTGGTGAAAGTTTCCATGATATTGTAAAAAAAGCACAAGAATTAGGTTTTACAGAACCTGATCCAAGAGAAGATTTGGGCGGAAAAGATGTTGCTCGTAAGTTATTGATTTTGGCACGTGAAGCTGGTTTAGATATGGAAGCGGAAGATATTGACATCAAGCCGTTTTTACCTCAACCTTGTTTTGATGCTCCGACTGTTGATGAGTTTTTTGAAACGTTGAAAACATATAATTCTACTTTTGAAAATATGGTTGAAGCTTCGGAAAAAGAAGGTAATAAATTGAGAATTATTGCGACTTTAGAAGGCAAAAAAGCCTCAATTTCGTTACAATCCGTTGATGCTAATAATCCTTTCTACGGATTGAGCGGAAGCGATAATATGATTTCGTTTACGACACAACGTTATAAAGAACGTCCGTTGGTTGTTCGTGGGCCAGGTGCTGGTGCCGAAGTTACGGCTGCTGGTGTCTTTGCAGAGATTATTTCTATTGCAACGTATTTGGCGTAATTTTTTGCAGAAATTACACTGATTTTTACTGATTTAAAAAACAACCTAACAAGACTTTTAAAATTTCTTGTTAGGTTGAAAATTAGATTTTTTTTTAATTCTATCCAGCAACATCAAACTCTTTCACCAACGGCTGATTATAAATACGATTACCAGTCAATTTCGCTAAAGCATTTGCCACAGCTCCACCAGCTGGCGGCAAAGTCGGCTCACCCAAACCAGTTGGATGAATCTCATTCTGAACAAAATGCACTTCGATTTCAGGTATTTCTGACATACGAATCAAATGATATTGATGGAAATTATTCGCAGATGGTTTTCCGTTTTCAAACGTAAAATCACCATACATTGCATGACCAATTCCATCAATAATTCCACCAGTTGCCAAATTATTCGCTGCATCAGGATTGACAACTAAACCACAATCAATCGCAGCATAAACCTTGTCAATAGTTGGTTTCCCATTTTTCATCATCACATTTGCAACTTCTGCAACGTATGTTTTATGAGAGAAATAAACACAAATTCCTTGAGCAATACCTTTTGGTTGATTTCCCCAATTTGATTTTTCTTTCACCAAATTTATCACGCCAATACAGCGATCCGGTTCATAATTTCCTTTTGGAGGTAATGCTTTTTTCGCTTCCGCCAATGCTTCCTCATCGTCTTTGTATCGGTCTTCTGCGTCTTTATGTAGTTGCCAATTTGGCTTGGCTTTCTTGAATAAATCTATTCTCAATTGAATTTCATCAACACCTAATTCTTGAGCGATTTCATCGAAAAAAGACTGTTCGGCAAAAGCCAAAAAGTTTGAATAAGGTGCTCGCCAAGCTCCAGTTGTGATATTACTTTTCAATAAATGTGCATCGAATTGATAATTTTCAATCGCACCAGCAGGAAAATTATGAATAATTGCATTAAAAGCATTACTATTTATAGCCGCTTCTTTGACTTGATAAGCCGTGATTTTACCATCTTTAATCGCTGCTTTGATTCTGTACTGAATCGCAGGTCGATACGTTCCCGCTTCCATATCATCTTCACGAGAGAAAATAACTTGAACAGGTTTTTTCGTTAATTGAGAAATCTGAGCAGCTTCCAGTGCAAAATCACCATACAAACGCCGCCCAAAACCGCCGCCCATTCTTGTCATTCCGATTTCGATTTTATCTCTAACAGCTTCTTGTTCGGCTTCGTCCATTCCTTCTTTCATCCAACCTAACTGCCAACCGATTCGGTTTTCTGTCCATTGAGGCGTTTGAATTGGGCCAAGTAATTCTGCTTTATCTTCGGTTACATTTGCATAAAAATTCATTGGTTCCATGCAATTATGTGGTAAAAATGGCGACTTATATGTTTTCTCAATAACTTTATCTGCTTCCGCAAATGCTTGTTCAAGATTGCCATCTTTACGTTTAGTTTCTCCTTTTTGGTCAAATAAAGCGGTTAGTTTTTCATCATGATAATCAGAACTTTCTAAATCACTATTCTTTTTCCAAACCGCTTTCAAGGCTTTTTTACCTCTCATCGCTGCCCAAGTTGACGTGGCTAAAACGGCAATTTTATCACCAAATTCATCTTTGAATTGAATCACATCATTCACACCGTTTACTTTGCGAGTTTCCGTATCATCGAAAGATTCTAAAGAATGTCCAAACGCAGGTTGACGCAACACGACAGCGTATTGCATTCCTTCTTTTTTGGTATCAATTCCGTACAATGGTTTTCCTGTAATAATGTTTTTAATATCAACATTTTTACGGCTCGTACCAATGATTTTGTAATCTTTAATTTCTTTTAATGGCACTTCTTCTGGCACTTCCATTCCACCAGCCAAAGAAGCGAGTTCGCCATAAGTCAACGATTCACCAGCTTTATTCGTAATAACGCCTTTATTCGTCGTTAATTCATCAACAGAAACATTCATTTTTTCGGCTGCAACCAACAATAACATTTGTTTTGCTGTTGCTCCAGCCATTCGTAAAGCGTCCCAAGTTGTACGAATAGATTCACTTCCACCAGCGACTTGTCTATCGTACCAACTTGTATTTAAAGGTGCTTGTTCGACAATCACATCTTCCCAAGCAACGTCCAGTTCTTCTGCCACAATCATCGGCATTGAAGTCTTGACATTTTGCCCAATTTCAGGATTTGGCGACATAATCGTTACCAAACCATTTTCGCCAATTTTTAGATAAGAATTTATATCAAACCAGTTTTCTGGCATTTCTTTCATTTTAACGACTTCCTCGGCTTTCGTACAGGAAGCGAACCAGCTAAAACCCAGAAGCAATCCGCCACCAGCAGCGACGGAAGATTTTAAGAAAGAACGTCTATTATATGTTGTTTTAAATTTCTTCATTTGAATTTATCTGATAAGTTTATAATTGTTTACCAATCGAAATACCCAAATTTTCCGTCATGCTGAACTCGTTTCAGCATCTCCTAAACATAAGGATTCAATTTTAAGACTTTTACCAGTCTTTTGATTGATAATTTGCTAAATATTAGTTTTGTTACCTATGGGAGATGCTGAAATAAATTCAGCATGACGGAAGTATTTCTGGTTTCTTAGGAATCTGGCAGGTTACATATCTTTCGCCGCTGTTTTAATCGCAGCTTTTATCCTTGTATAAGTTCCACAACGACAAATATTTCCATTCATACTTGTCATAATTTCTTCATCAGTAGGATTTGAATTTTTGGCTAAAAATGCGGAAGCATTCATGATTTGTCCTGCTTGACAATAGCCACATTGAGGAACATCGTGTTCTATCCACGCTTTTTGAACTGGATGAGTTCCGTGTTCGGATAAGCCTTCGATTGTCGTCACTTTCTGCTCGCCAATACTTGAAACTTGAGTAATACAGGAACGAACCGCTGAACCGTCAAGATGAACCGTACAAGCACCACATTGTGCCATTCCACAACCGAATTTTGTACCGACTAAATCTAAATTATCACGCAAAACCCATAATAAAGGTGTGTCAGCGTCAGCTTCTACCTGTTGGCTTTTTCCATTGACATTGATGGTATAAGTTGCCATAAATAGTATTTATTTGGTTTTGAATAAAGTATCAAAGAGGTGCTTTATTCTTTTAATTGATTATTAAAATTTTTGAGAACCTTAAGTTATAACTTTTGTTATAAATGTTCTAAAAATAAATTGGTTTTAAGATTCTGATAAAGTAATTATGAATTATCCTTTCTCAATTTTAACCTCAATGTCTTCAAATTTAACTACATCTCCATCACGTAATTTTTTACGTTTCCGATATTCGACTTCGCCATTAACCGAGATTTCTCCATCTTCGATTAATATTTTTGCATGTCCACCAGTCTGGGCAATTTGTTGAAATTTCAACAATTTCATTAATTCAATAAACTCGTATTTTGGATTTAAATAATGTGTGATTGTTTGCATGGTTTCTGATTGATATATAAGTTCAAAAAGTCTAAAGATAAAACTAAAGTTCACGCATTGAGTTATTTTATCGTTACTTCATTGATTTAAAAATTAATTTTTTTAATGGTTCTTTATGATTTTACGTGGTTTTGAATATTTTGATGCTAAGTAACGGCCCTGAGTCCTCGGGGCTGCCGAAAATATCACGAACTCATACGGCAGCTAAAGCAGCCGCTACTGTAAACCACATAGAATCATAAAGAGCCATTTTAATAAAAAATATGAAAAATATTATTTTGTTATCCTGTTTTGCGTTATTTCCAATATTTCTATTTGGTCAAAACGTTCCAATTTCTGGTCAGATTATAGAAGAAAATAATAAAGCTGCAATTGCTTATGCAAATATTGGAATTCTCAATAGAAATATAGGTACAGTCACTGATGACAATGGTTTCTTTAAGTTTGAATTATCCGCTGAAGTTAAGGAAACGGACACGGTTAAAATATCAATGATTGGTTATGACAGTCGAATATTTACCGTTGTTGATTTTCGTCAAATGTTAGACCAGAATGCCGTTATTGGTTTGCAGCCAAAAGCTTATAATCTGAATACAGTCACGATTGTTCCGAAAGGACAAATAAGGAAAATCGTAGGTAATGATAAGCGAAATGGAATTATGAGTGTTGGTTTTGGTAGTAATAAAATGGGACGTGAAATGGCTGCTTTATTAAAAATCAAAAAACAACCAACTTATGTAGATAAGGTATTTGTCAACATTACTCAATGTACGTATGATAGTATTTTTTATCGTTTGAATATCTACGAATATGATAAGAAAACGAATCAACCTGTAAGAAATCTTTTACCAAAACCTGTTTATGTCAATTTTACAAAAAAGGAAACTGAAGAGACTTTGATGATTGATGTTAGTCATCTAAATATTTTGGTAGAAGATGATTTTATTGTGAGTTTAGAATTGATAAAAGACTTAGGAGAAGGCGATATTTATTTTAGTGTCAATCTGCGTAAAACCAAAGGTTTTGTCCGTATGGTAAGTCAAGGTGAATGGAATAAAGCTCCGATTGGCCCAAGTATTTATGCTGAAGTGCTTTATGAAGAATAGCTTGCGTATTAATTCTGTGGTTTTTGAATAAATTTTGTCTAAATTTGATAATACTCGTAATTTGAAAAACAACAAAAAATATGGCAAATAGACCTTCTAATATTACGCTGCGATTTTTGGCAGAGCCAATGGATGTGAATTTCGGTGGAAATGTACATGGTGGAACAGTAATGAAATGGATTGATCAAGCGGCTTATACTTGTGCAACTGCTTGGAGTAGAGAATATTGTGTAACTGTTTATGTTGGTGGAATTCGATTTTTGAAACCAATTCGTATCGGTCATTTGGTGGAAGCGAATGCTAAAGTTATTTATACTGGAAAATCAAGTTTACATATTATGGTCGATATTTATTCTGGTGATCCAAAACGTGATAATCCGCAAAAAACAACGAATTGTATCATCATTTTTGTAGCGGTCGATGATGCTGGAAAACCGATTCCTATCAAAAAATGGAAGGCAAAAACAGAAGAAGAGAAAAAGTTAGAACAATATGCTCAAATCTTGATGGAACGCCGAAAAGCAATTCATCAAGAACATGAAAAGATTTTTGGAAAAGGTTAGTTTGGTTTTAGTCATTAGGTGAGGAAGTTAAAATATTGTAAAAAGCAGTCAGTCATTTACAAGTTTAAAAATGAACTCACCTGATGATTCACTAAACTATCTATCAAAATAACCGTTCTATTACCTCACACTTTATACTTCATAGTTTATATTTAGATAAAAATGATTGGCTGGAGATTTAGAGAATATTTTTCGGAAAATGGCGAAGGTTCTACTTTTGAGCGGTTGTTAGACTTGTTTAAAGAGTTGTTGATTCATACTTCTGGAAATGTAAGTGAAGCGTTGAGTTGGTTGACAGAACTGGATAAGGAATATGAGTTGACAACCGATGATTATGGAATGTCGGAGTTTATTCAAGATTTGATGGACAAAGGTTATATTCAAGCCGATAACCCTGAAAATCCAACGATTGTTCCGACTGCAAAAATGGAAGGTGAAATTCGTAAAAAAGCCTTAGATGATATTTTCGACGATTTGAAAAAATCAAAACGTGGAAAGCATAGTACAAAATTTAGCGGTTCGGGCGATGAACGCAGTAGCGAAACTCGACCTTATGAATTTGGTGATAAGTTGGATAATTTAGCCATTTCTAACTCGCTTCGCAATGCTCAAATCAATCATGGTTTAGATGAATTTCGCTTGACGCAAGATGATTTGGAAGTACATGAAACCTATTATCAAAGTCAAATGAGTACGGTTTTGATGATTGATATTTCGCATTCGATGATTTTGTATGGCGAAGATAGAATCACTCCAGCAAAGAAAGTTGCAATGGCTTTAGCCGAGTTGATTACGACTCGTTATCCGAAAGATACATTGGATATTATTGTGTTTGGAAATGATGCTTGGCAAATTGAAATCAAGGATTTACCATATTTACAAGTTGGCCCTTATCATACAAATACGGTTGCTGGTTTGGAATTAGCGATGGATATTTTGCGTCGTCGTCGCAATCCAAATAAGCAGATTTTTATGATTACGGACGGAAAACCAACTTGTATTAAAAAAGGTAAAAAGTATATTAAAAATAGTTTTGGTTTAGATAGAAAAATCGTTGCTCGAACGCTAAACTTGGCTCAACGCTGTCGCAAACTCCAAATTCCTGTCACGACATTTATGATTGCTCGTGATCCGTATTTAGTCAATTTTGTTGACCAATTTACAAAAGCAAATAACGGAAAGGCATTTTACAGTTCATTACAAGGTTTAGGCGAATTTATCTTTAGAGATTATAAAAATAATAAACGAAAGCGTTATTGATTGTGTCATTGTATCGCTTCGCTTGTCCTGAAATCTCGGTGGCTGATTGTATGATTGTTATATGTGATACAATAAAAATGTCATTTCGGAAAATCCGAAATGACATTTTTATTGTATTGTTGTCAAGCGAGGAACGAGCGACCGTCAACCGTTATTTCCTAACAACGCCAACAGGCATTCTTCCGTCAAAACTTCCTTCCAAAATTGGTGTTTGCCAATTTCCCGTATAAGCTCTAACATTTTTATGAATGTAGTTGTATAGTTCTTGAATCGTTACAATTTCATTCGTATCAATATCCGCTTCACCTTCTAAACCTCGCATTAAGAAGTGACTAAAAATACCTTGACGCAAACCACTTGATTCCAATGATGTTTCCTCTGCTTTTGAAGATAATAATAAAGCCGTTCCGCTTTTTACTTCATCGAATGCTTTGTAATAATTCGCAATCACAGTACTTGCATTGCTTCCTCCTCTTGCTGCCAAACCATTCAAACTACCTGAATGACAAGCATCTGCGATGCATAATTTGAATTTTGCAGGAGAAGCATTAAATACCGTTTTAATTTCTTCATGGAATAATTTATTATTAAAACCATCAAAATCAAATGGTAAAAATGCACCTTTCAAACCGTGACCACTAAAATATAACATCACCATATCGTTAGAATCTGCTTTCTCAAACATTTCTTTCATATTCTGCAAAATCTTCTTTTTAGTCGCATCTTCATCAATCAAAATTGCCATTTGGTCTTTTGATAAAGCACCACCTTGAGGACTCATTAAGTGAGCATACATTCTATAAGCATCATCATCTGTATAATTCAAAACAGGCATATGATTATATTTCGCTACACCAACGATGATAGCATAAACGTTCATAGTTGGATCGTATTTTACCTTTTTATTTGATGCTAAGCTCTCCAATTCTTTTGCTGTCGGAGGTGCTGCACCTAAGTAGTTTCCATTGTCCCAGATTCCACCTGTTACTTCACCATTAGCAAAATACATTATTCCTGTTCCGTCAAAAGTATTTTTTTTCCAGCCTCCAGTATATTTGTTACCAGTAGAGTAGTAGCAGATACCTTCTCCTTCTGCTGCACCGTTTTTAAAACTTCCGATATATTTACTACCATCAGCGTAAACATACGTTCCTTCGCCATTTTCACAATCGCCTGAAATACAACCTTTTTTGCTTTGATCTTCTTTTGTTCCAATATACTCACCATTCTGCCACAAACCTACACGAACATCTTTTGGCCCATAATATTTCGTTCCTTCACCATTATAATAACCATCTTTCCAATCACCAATGTATTTTGCACCATTAGCATAAAAATAAGTTCCATAACCATTGATTTTACCATTTGAAAAGTTGCCTTCATATTTACTTCCATCTGCAAAAAGCATTGTTCCTTCACCTGTTTGGCAATCACCAACAATACAACCTGTTTGTACTTCAGGAGTTTGTTGTTCGATTTCGGCTTCTTCATTAATAGCAATCGGTTCACCTGTTAAGTCTTCGCCATAAAATTCACCTTGTTTCCAATAGCCTTTAAATACTCGACCATCAGGCATTGACATTTTACCCTTTCCTTCTTGATAACGATGAACCCATTCACCAATATATTCACGACCATCCGAATACGCTAATTTTCCGACACCATGGATTTCTCCATCAACAAATTCACCTTGATAAACTGCACCACTTGGATATTTGAATTTTCCACGACCGTTAACACAATCACCAGATAAACATTGAGCAGCAAGGTCATTGAACCAAAGAACTGCCAAAAGTAGGAGGCTATATTTTAAGAATTTCATATCGAGTTTGTTTTAGATTATTTAGACGAATCGAATTTTTAATTACTGATACGTTAATTTTAACAATTTGTATGTGAGTGAATGAAAAAAATTAAAATGTAATGATTTATCCAATAATGTGAAGTTTTGTTTTCTCGAAAAATCGAGATGAAATATGTGAATTTGTTATTGAACGTATAAATATTACAAAAAATTATACTGCAATTTTCGTGCTTTACTTTCAATTTGTCAATAGAATGTATAAAAAGGAGATTTGGTTGAGGGATTTTGTCATTTTAGGTGATAAACGTCCAATAAAAAAGGCAGCGAATTTGCTGCCTTTTTTATTATTCTAAAACTTCGACTTTATAAACCAGATATTTTGTGTCACCTCGCCACGGAAAAGTAATATACTTTTCTTTGTAAAACAGTTCTACTCGTTTATTCGCTTTATTTGCATCATCAATATTAACTCTAACTTGTTCTTGCGAGTTTGAGATTGAAAACTCCCATAATTCTTTATTATCGCCATAATTTAGTTGACCTTCCCAAGTCTTAAACATTACACCTTTTTTACTGATTTTGACGACTTTACCGACTCTTGTACCTTCGCTATAATTGATATTCGCATAAATCAAAAAGCCGCTAATTGCTACAATAACTGCCGCAATAATAATACGAGTTGTTACTTTTTTTGCCGTTTTTACACCAGAAGCCATTTTATCTTTGAAAGTAACTTCTTTAGTAGATAAATCTTCGGTTAAAACATCCTTAGTTTTTTCTTTTGTTTCTTTATTCTTGTCTGTTGCCATGATTTAGTATTTTAGTTATCAGTGATTCGTGATTAGTATAACAGAAACTAATTCTAATACAAATCCTCCGAAAGGTAAGACATTTTTAATCGAAAGTCGTCACTTTTAGAAACATTGTTTAGGAACGGTTTAAAATAATTCCAACTCGACCAATTCACATATAATATGACCAACCGTAATATGTGATTCTTGAATTCGAGGTGTATCAGTTGAAGGCATATTCAATAAATAATCGCTCAAATCCTTCATTTTTCCACCTGTTTCGCCAGTCATTCCGACCGTAATCATCCCTTGTATTTTTGCTTGTTCAAACGCTTTGATAATATTTCCAGAGTTACCAGAAGTCGAAATTCCAATAATCACATCGCCAGTACGACCTTTTGCTTTTATCAATCGAGCATAGATTTGGTCGTAACTATAATCATTGGCGACAGCTGTCAAATACGAGGTATTGACGTGTAATGCTTCCGCAAATAATGGATCGCGATCTTTGTAGAATCGACCCGAAAACTCGGCTGCCAAATGTTGTGCATCAGCAGCACTTCCACCATTTCCACAAAACAAAACCTTCTTATCAGCACGCAAGGCATCAATACAAACTTTTGCAACTTCTTCAATTGTTGCAATCAATATTTCATCTTCTAAAATACGCTGTTTTACAGCAATACTTTCTGTGATAACATTTCTTATTTTTTTACTCATCAAGTGATTCGGTGATTGGTGATTGGTGATTGGTAGTTGATGATTGATGATTGGTGATTAATTCAAGTATTTAAATTAGTTTCAGAATAAAAAAAACTTAATTCTAATTTGAGTACTCAGGCTAACCACAAAACCACCAATCACCAATCACCAATCACTAATCACTAAATTCTAATAAAAAACTTCTGTACTTTTGGTATCGTAAAGTGGTAAAATCCAACCTGCTTTAAGTCCAATCAAATTATCAAAACGAGGATCCGTTTCTGCTAAACCTGTATCATAGTTTATAGTTCTACGATTTCGGGTGAAACCTTGTGTAAATTCTGCACCAACATAAAAGTTGATTAAACGATTTCGACTAAGGTATTGATAACCAATAAATTCTGTAAAGCCCAAACCATACGTTAATCTATCATAACCTACACGATAATTATTGGCTAATTGCGGCAGATTTCCAGCATCATCAATTCTGACTTTATGGCGTAAAATTCCAACACTACCTGTGACACGAATTCCCGAGCGTTTATCTTCTTTCAAAGGAATGATTTTACCAATCGTTCCACCAATAAAATAGCCACGTTGATTTAAGGAAACAATTCCAAAACTTTTATCTTGACCGATAATTTCACCAGTTGACGTTCGTAAGTTTGCCAAAACATCTTCCTTAACTGGACCACCAAACAATATTTTTGCATCTAAGCCAAACAACCACTGACTTGAAGACATATATACAGGACTGAAACCAATACTAAAGCCTGCACCAAAACGTTCGGCTAAGATTCCAGTTGGAATTTCTCCACCATAATGAATATTAACCAATACGCCACTTGGACTTTCCTGCACTTCTGAAATTTGGCTATAAGCCAATGTGGTACAAAAAGTTAAAAAGATAATTAAATATGTTGTTAGTTTATTCATATCAAAATTTTGTGCGAAAATAAAACTAATAAACGCTATCGCCAAAAGCTTTGCTGCTATTATTATAAAGCTAAAAGTGCTTTTCAAGTGTTTTCAACAGTTTAGTATTCATTATTTAGAAGTAAATTTCTTTAATTCCAATAAAATAACGAACAACCGTTTTATTCGTTTTAAGTATCTCACCAGAAGTATTTAAAAAGAAAAAACACCAAAAGCAATTGACTGTCGTCAAAAAACTTTCAGTGTTTTATTAATCTCGTTTTTAACAAGATTTACTTATCTAAACCTTTAATTATGGCAACTTTATACTTTTTCTAATTCTGTTTCATTCATAATCGCCGTTTGTTGACGAATAGATTCATTATGAATTTCTTGTAAATATCCTTTTGTAAATTTTGTTGATAATCCTTTTGACTGAGCATAACCCATACGTTTTTTCAATACATCTTGCCATCTGCTCATTTGCAAAATAGCAATATTATTGTCTTTTTTGTGGTTACCAATTTCACGAGCGATGTCCATACGTTTTGCAATCAATTGAATAATTTGCTCATCAATCTCATCAATATGATGACGTAATTCATCTAATTGAGAATTAAAAGCAAGATTTTGTGTATTCTTATCTCGAATCACCAATTGATTCAACAATTCTCCAAAACCTTCTGGCGTAACTTGTTGTGCAGCATCACTCCAAGCTTCATCAGGCGTTATATGAGATTCAATCATCAATCCTTCAAAATTCAAATCCATTGCTTTTTGAGCTACTTTCAGTAACGTATCACGTTTTCCACAGATATGCGAAGGATCACAAACTACCTCAACATCCATATGGCGACGCAATTCAATTGGAATTTCCCATTGCGGTTGATTTCTATATTCTGTATTATGGTACGAAGCGAATCCACGGTGAATCGCTGCTAATTTCGTGATTCCGACTTTCTCAAAACGCTCAAAAGCTCCCATCCATAATTTCAAATCAGGATTTATTGGATTCTTAATCATCACAGGAATATCGACACCTTTTAAGGCTTCTGCAATCTCTTGAACACTAAACGGATTAACCGTTGTTCTTGCTCCAATCCATAAAATGTCTACTTGATTTTTCAACGCTTCATAGACGTGACGAGCATTCGCAACCTCAACTGTAATCGGCAAACCTGTCAAACGACTTGCGGTCTTTAACCAAGGCAAACCTTTGCTACCAATACCTTCAAACGAACCAGGTCGAGTACGAGGTTTCCAGATGCCTGCTCTTAGAATGTTTGCACCTTGC
This sequence comes from Saprospiraceae bacterium, assembly GCA_045106825.1. Lineage (GTDB taxonomy): Bacteria > Bacteroidota > Bacteroidia > Chitinophagales > Saprospiraceae > CAWVWD01. The sequence goes on from JBGCFH010000377.1 coordinate 20,608, forward strand.
TTAGCAACACCTAAACAAGATTGAATCGTTTGTTCTTCTGTTTCTGCACTACAAGGACCAGACACGACAATCGGTTTCGTTGTATCAATATTTAATCCCCAATCTTTAATTTTAGTAATTTCCATGATTATTTGTTTTAGACGGATGCTATCGTTTGACGGTTGATGGCCGTTAATCGACCGTTTTTCCCCTTTGATATTGTCCTAATATTTTTAAATCTTTGGTATAAGGCTCAATCTTTTTTAAGCCGTTTTTATAATTTTCATAATAAAAAAATTCCATATCTACATGGAAAAAATATTCCCATTCTCTACCGACAAGCGGTAATGATTGTATCTTTACTAAATTAATGTTTTCAGATGCTAAAGCCGTCAAAACCTTTGCTAATGCTCCAACTTGATGACCTACATGAAAACAAATACTGGCTTTATTCACTGAATTGTTTTCTGTATGAACATTATTATCCGCATCTAAAACTAAAAAACGAGTGAAATTTCGTTTGTTATCTTCAATGTTTTTGGCAATCGTTTTTAAACCAAAAATTTCACCTGCTTTCTCACTTGCTATAACAGCAATTCCTGCTTCAGGAGTTTGAGCCAAACGTTTTGCTGCTGCTGCCGTATCATCACTTTCTTCTAAGTGAATGTGTGGGTGTTTTTTAAAAAACTCCTGACATTGTAATAATGCCATTGGATGCGATTTTACGATTTTAATATCTTCAATCGACTGATTTCCCTGTCCCGAAACCTCGGCAATCAATAATTGGTGTTGAATCCTTAATGATAACTCACCAACTATTTTATAATTTCCATTTCGCAACAAAGCGTAATTCGGTAAAATCGTACCTGCAACACTATTTTCAATAGCAATTACTGCTTTATTCGCTACTTTGTTATCTAAGTTTTTAAAAATTTTCTCAAAACGATTACAAGGCACTAAATCAATATCATTTCCAAAATAGTTCGCTGCTGCAATATGATGAAACGAACCTTCGATACCTTGTATGGCAACGCTTTTGCGACAATACTCACTTTCTGAGTTCTCGCTTGTGACTTCTAAAGTTGCAGTGTTTTGATACATTTCTTTAATTTTTCTTCTTAATGAATTACGGCAGTTAAAATAGCCGCTACTATACAAAAAAAATCTCCGAACAATTTGACTTGTTCGGAGATTTTTTGAAAACAACAACACACAGTTGATTTGTTACCGAACAAGAGGTACAATTCTAAAATAAAAAAAACAAAACCAATATTTTGTGCTGTATGTAATCATAACAATTAAGATACTTTGTTTAAAATTATAATGCAAATTTGTAGTATTAATTCCAATAATTCAAAATTATATCGTTTTTTTTTCAAAATTTATAATTGTTGAAATAATAATTGTTTCAACAAACTTTTAATTTTTTTTAGGCGCAAACTCTTTTAGTCAAATCGTTAAATAGCTGTAAATCAATTTTTTAGGACAACGATAAGAGAAATTATTATGATTTAATTATCAATTCAAAACAAATAACATAATTTTAAATATGATTGTTTTTTTATTTCATTCAAAATCCGTATCATTACTTTTAGTAAAAAAAGCGTCACAATGGCGTTGATAATTTAATAAAGAAACTATTAAATTATTAATCACAAATTTTTATATTAAAACGAAAAAATCAATATCATGGATTTAATGGGTATGCTTAAAGAGCATTTTGACGAAAAACAAATTCAAGCTTTAGCAGATAAAGTTGGTGGAAGTACAGAATCTGTAAAAAAAGCATTAGATACGATGTTACCATCTGTAATGGGTGGATTGTCAAGCAAATTGAGCTTTTTGGATAAAGATGGCGATGGCGACATCATGGATGATGTGAAAGCTATGTTTGGAATGGGTGAGAAAGAAGCTCCTAAAGCGAAAGAAGTTTTGGAAGATAAAGCAGAAGAAATAACTACAATGGTTAGCAAAAGCAGTGGTTTAGCAAAAGATCAAGCAGAAACTTTATTAGATGAAGTAACTTCTCAATCAGCAGGATTTTTGGGCGGTTTGACTGAAAAAACTGGTGTTGATTTAGGTGGTTTGATGAACTCTGTAAAATCTCAAGGTTCTGGCATGTTAGATTCTTTAGATAAGCAGTTTGGTGGTGTATTGAAAGGTTTCGATAAAGATGGCGACGGAAGCGTTGTAGATGATGTTCAAGATATGGCAAAAGGTCTTTTAGGTGGTTTATTTGGTAAGAAGAAAAGATAAACAACTTATTATAAGAATAAGGCTCAATAGCATTTTGTGTTATTGAGCCTTTTGTTTTTTAGTTACATTTTACTCCTGCTTACAATCTTCTTTTTCCAAACTCGCAATCCATTTTTCTACCAAAGCAACACCTTCTTTATGTTCTAATACACGACCAAGTTCTGGCATCATAATACCTGGATCATTAGATTGCATTCTGAATAATAAAATTGATTTTTCTGGTTCACCAGGATGAATACTTACTTTGCGTCCGCCCGAGCCTTTTCCTGCAGCTACTGGCCCTTTACAAAATCCTAAATGTGATGGATTTGTTTCTTCGGTTGTTAAGTACAAACCAGTTGTTCGAGCTTGTCCGCCTTTACTGTGACAATGTCCGCAGTTCGCTTCTAAGTAGGACATTGCACGAGCTTGTAACGGTGCGTTTTCGTCTTGCCAATCAGCGACTGGTGTAAATTTTTTATAATCACTTTTTTCTAAATAACCGATTGCTGTCCATTTATCTAATTGATTCATTTCTGTTCCATCAGCATATTTTAAGGACTTATTGAGGTTTTTGACTTTTGTTCCAATTGGCTTCAAAACAGTATTTTGTTGATGACACGATTTACACTGGTTTTTATTTGGAACAATGTATTTGACAGCCATTGCTTTGCCTTGTTCATCTTTCCAATTGACATCTTTTACATCACCAACTTTTGATAATTTGGCATCGGTTTCGTCATCATTCCAAACGTAAGTAAACGCTTCCCATTCGTCATTTTTCTTTACTAATAAACGAGTTTCCACATTATTTTGACCTTCTTTTGCTTTCGCAAAATCGTGTGGATAAAAGAAGTTTTTAATTAAAACTGCTCCGTTTGGATATTCGATAATGCCTTCGTCGTTGATGGTTGCCGATACATTTTCTGGCATCCAAACAAAACGTGATTTGTGTGCATAATCTGTAAATAAAGGCGTAATCGGTTCATACAACAATACACCTTCATTTGCCGAAAGGCTTTTCAAATCGCCAGTAAAAAAATTGTATTCCGACAAATTTTTATAAGGCAATTCTGTTAAATCAACTGAGACTGGTGCAGTTGTTTTTTGACAATTTTGTAAACCAAAAACTGCTATGATTATTAATAAAAGTAAACTATTTTTTTTCATAATGTATAATTATTTTACAATCTAAAAACACCAAAAGATTTCGTCATTGTTCTGCATTTTATGGGCAATTTTCATGAAAAGTTAAGCTAAAATCTTAAATATATTGAGAATTAACGATAGTTTCATTATTCTAACGTGGCGAAGTCACTACTATAGTTGCGAGTTTGACAGCCAGTCCCGAGGACTCAGGGCAAGACTTTAGAACTTAGAAACTAATTCTTTACCTTTTCAAACATTGTAGGACAGAATTAGAACAATTATTTCATATTTTTACCATAAGGTCATTTTTTTTAATATTAAAAAACATGATAAATGAACACAAATTTAAACTATTTCAAACAAGAAAGCGAACGCCTAACTTACCGAAAACTAACGCCAGACGATATTCCGAAATGGATTACTTTTTTTATTAATAATGATAGACTGCGTTTCTTAGGAATGGACGAATCAATACCGAAAGAACAATTGGCTGCCGATTGGATAAATATGCAATTTAAACGTTATGAAAATACAAATTTAGGTCATTTAGCTGTTGAACGAAAAGCTGACGGAACATTCATTGGTTTGTGCGGAATCTTACCAAGAGAACTTGACGGAAAAAAGGAATTTGAAATTGCCTATTCACTCATTCCGACATATTGGAAACAAGGCTACGGAACAGAAATGGCAACGCAAATGAAACAATTCGCTACCAAAAACATTGATACTAAACGGTTTATTTCTATTATTCATATTGACAATATTGATTCTATGAATGTCGCTAAAAAGAATGGTATGAATGTACTTTTTAGAACGGAATTTATGGGAATGATTGTCGATGTTTTTGGAATTGAAAAGTGAACAAATAGATTTTTTTACCTCTCTTCTAACCTCTCTCCTAAAGGAAAAAGGAACAATACTCAGCTTCACAAAGATGATAAAGCTACAGTTTGTTCCCTTCTCCTTGAGGAGAAGGGTTAGGGATGAGGTCAATTGTTGAATTGATAAAATACCAACTATATATGAACTATAACTTTGACAAAATCATCAATCGCAAAAACACGAACGCACTTAGTATTGAAGGTTATAAAGATTACCTTTTTGGAGATATTGAAAACTTGAATATTCCATACAAAGAGGAAGAACTAATCAAAATGTGGGTGGCTGATATGGCTTTTGAAATCGCTCCCGAAATACGTAATGCACTGAAAAAACGTATTGATAACGGGATTTTGGGTTATACGATGATGTTTGATAAACAATATCCAAATGCGTTTTTGAATTGGACAAAAACGAAGTACGATTGGGAATTTAATCCAAAACATTTGGTCTATTCCAAAGGTGTAATTCCTGCCTTGTTTGCGTTGATTGATTATATCTGCAAACCGAATAAGAAAGTCTTGATTATGACACCTTCTTACGCTTTTTTCAAACACGCTGCTGATTATAATAATGTCGAATTGGTTTATTCTGATTTGATAAATCAAGATGGACATTATACAATGAATTTTGAAGATATTGAACGAAAAACGGCTAATGAAGATGTTGCGTTGTGCATTTTTTGTCATCCGCATAATCCGACTGGTCGAGTTTGGAAAACGGAAGAATTACAACGTTTTGGTGAGATTTGTTTAGCGAATAATGTGATGATTATTTCTGATGAAATTCATTGTGACGTTTTGAGAAGTGAACAAAATTTTACGCCTTTAGCAAAATTATTTCCCGATTCTGACCAAATCATCACTTGTATGGCACCGAGTAAAACCTTTAACTTAGCAGGAATTTTATTTGCCAATGTGATTATTCCAAACGATGAATTGCGAGCGGAATGGAAAAAACATCATATTGGAATCGAAAATCCGTTGAGTGTTACAGCAGCACAAGCGGCTTACGAACAAGGTCAAAATTGGTTAAATGAATTGACAATTTATTTAGATAATAATTTTGATTACTTACGTAAATATTTGACGACACATTTGCCAAAAGCAAAATTCACAATACCTGAAGCGATGTATTTAGCTTGGGTTGATGTCGGTGCTTATTTTCCGAAAGATGAAAATCTAACTTTATTTTTTGCAGAAAAAGCTGGTGTTTTATTGGAAGGTGGCGATATGTTTGTATCGAATGCAGATGGTTTTATTCGCTTGAATTTGGCTTGTCCAAAATCGGTTTTGGAAGAAGGTTTGAGGAGGATTGTGGAAGCGATTAGTTAAGTAGTTCATTCCGATGTCAGGAGTAAAATAAAGTTCCGCTAAAAATAAAAGGTTATCAACATTATGTTGGTGTTTTTTTGTTTTTAGTAGAACTCATTATAAAACTATTTGTTTGTTGATTATGTAAATGAAATAAATTTGTTGTAAGTTATAACAAAAAATGTCTAATGGATAAATGATTAGATTATTTTTGGTTGTAATTGAATAAGGATTATTTTTTAAATCTTAAAAGGTTAATATTATGATTAGAGTTGTTGATAAGGTAATGTATAGTATCTTTCAAAGGATAGAAAATCTATAATTGATACAAATGGAATTTTAAATATTGCTTGTAAAAAAATTGTTGAAAATATAGAGAATAGAGCTAAAGGAATAAACACTAATGGAAAATCTATTACAGTTGAAGTTATAGGAAAAGTAAATAAAACTAATCCTGATATTCAAGTAGTTGTAAAAAATTGCGAAGATGAACAATTAAGAAATAAAATAATATCCAGTTTAACCAAGTAGTAAGTTTTGGATAAATATATTTGGTGTCAGAGCTAATGCTCTTTTGTAAAGTTGGTTAAAACTAAGTGCTACAGATGGTTTCAGAGCTATGCTCTTTTAAAGGCGTTAGCCTTGACACTGTCTGTAGAGTCATAATTTCTCATTTTTTGCGAAAGAGCGTTAGCTCTGACACCGAAATCATTGATTTTCTAAAATACCCAAAACTCACGGTAATTAAGAGAAATTGAACTCTCAATTATTACAAAGTGCTAAATTTGATTGATATACTTGCTGTAACGGGATATATTTATGCAAATTTGTATTTAGAAATACACCTATTGAATCATTTCTATTTAAAGAATCGGATTAAAATTTCGATTAAATATAGGACATTTTTATTTGCACGTATTTATTCCATAAAAAGTGTTAAAAACATAAAAACCAAATGGAAACTTCAACTCAACTTTCAACACGCTTCAAAGCCGTCATTTTAGATGGAAAATTGATTGCGAATACGAACTATAAAGACCAATTATCGACGATTAATTGGCGACAAGCCACACAAAAAATTGGTTCGTTAAATACATTGGCAGCATTGACTTTTCATGTCAATTATTATATAGAAGGTGTGAATCATTTTTTTGAAAATGGCAGATTAGAAATTCGAGATAAATTCAGTTTTGAGATGTCGCCAATTACATCAGAAGAAGATTGGCAAACTTTACGCAATCGCTTATTCACAAATGCGGAAACCTTTGCAAATCATGTTGAAGGCTTTACGAATGAACAGTTAGCAGCGACTTTCGTCAAAGAAGCTTACGGCACTTATCGTAGCAATATCGAGACGATGATTGAGCATTGTTATTATCATTTAGGGCAAGTTACATTGATTAAAAAAATGGTTTTAGAAAACAAGATGTAATAAAATGATGAATAGAAAAATGTCAATTTTAATTTATCATCCTATAAATTGATATTTCGCTGATATTAAATTTAGGGAACAGGAAATAAATAACCTACCCATTACTGAAATAAATTCAGCATAAACTTTTTATAAATTTTCCTTTATACTTCTTGTAATTTTCTTAGTATAACCCGTTATGCGTCATAAAATTACAATCGTCTAAAGCAAAATTTAAAACAAAATCTTGGGTAGGTTATTTAATGCCTGTTCCCTTAAAAATGAAAATATTACGTTTTGCCTTGCAAAACAATCATCTCACGGAGATTTTCATTTATCCCGAACTCTGCGTAAAAAAGTATTTTGCGAAGCAAAATTTAGCAATTGTGATTTCTATTTTACGTTTCGGCAAAACGTGAATATAAAAAGCAAGAAAATTCATTAATTGATTTTACTTTTGTGATATGTTAAAAAAGGTATTCAAAGAAGTGTCAACACGAGTTATTTATTGGCTATTTCGTTTAGGAATTGGAATCGGAGGTTTAATTCCTTTTTCATTGTTGCATTATTTTTCTAATGTTTTAGCCTTTATTTTACAAAGAGTTATACGCTATCGGAAAAAGGTAATTTATCAGAACATACAAAATTCCTTTCCTCAAAAGTCGGAAGCTGAACGTCAAGAAATTATTAATAAATTTTATCTAAATCTTTCAGATACAATTTTGGAAGGCTTAAAAGGCTATTCTTATCCGCCAGAAAAACTGATGGAACGGTTTCGATTAAAACCGACTCCAAAACTCAATGAATATTATGAAAAAGGGCAAAGTATTGTTCTTGTCGGTGCTCATTTTGCAAATTGGGAATGGGGAATGATGTGTGGTGGATTGCATTCTAAACTGCCTGTAATGTGTTATTATCAACCAATAAGAAATACATTAATTGATAATTTTTATCGTAAAAAATTCAGTACAGGAAGAAACCTAACGACAGTTTCCAGTAAGAATGCTGTTCGGAATTTCGTAAAATATCGGAAGGAAGCAGTTGGACATTTGATGATTTCAGATCAAAGTCCAAAGTCAAAAAACTCATTTTGGTTAAATTTTTTGAACCAAGATACTATCTGTATAAATGGGCCAGAAAAATTAGCTCGAAAGTTTAATTTTCCAGTATTTTATATGCATATCAATCGTATCAAACGTGGTTATTACGAGATGGAAATTACGGAATTTGAGCCTTCACCGAAAAATACACCAGAAGGAGAAATTACAACAAAGTTTATGAAAACTTTAGAACAAAAGATTCATGAAACGCCAGAAAACTGGCTTTGGTCGCATAAACGGTGGAAGAAAAAACGGTTGAATTAGAAATTGATTTTATTGGTTCTTTGAAAAATTCCCCTGAGAAATCGGGACAAGCTGTGGAACAATAGAAATTTTGGAATCTATCAAGTTTGTTTTTTGTGTTGATGCTGCCTGTCCCGAAACCTCGGAGATTGAAGTATTTACGTTCGTATAACTTCAAGACAAAAACGATTTTAAGTAATTCGTATATTTTTAGGTTTATCACAGTTTGTCCCAATTTTTCGTTTTTTTTTCAAAGAATCGTTTTATTAAAAAATAAATATTTTAGTACATCAATTAAGTTCAACTTAATAGCCAATTGAAGCACCAAACACAAACAAATTGTAGCCACATTGTACCATCTAACAATCCTGTGAAGTAATAATCATCCGTTTTATCAATCGAAATTCGGATAAAGATATAAGTCGATATTAGCGAAAGCCAAAGTCCGTAGGTCGCAAAATAAATCGGTGATTCGGGAACGAATAAATAATTGACGGAAATCAATAATAATAGAAAAATCAAGGATATAAGAACTAATTTCATCGTAAACGAAATACCATAAACGGCAGGAATTGTCTTGACATTATTGTACTGATCGACTTTCAAATCTCGAATATCGAACGGTAAGGTTATCATAAAAATAAAAACCATTCTTTCGATAAAAATCAAAGCATCCGACCAATGCACCGACCGAATTTCAACAATTGGTAAAATCACTGTAACATAACCCCAAACAACGGCAATCAAAAAGATTTTTATCCAGTTTAAATCTCTCAATCGCAACTTTCTGTTTTTTTGAAAACCTAAGAACGGAATAACGTAACCTAAAGAAACTAAACCAGGAATAATCAATGCTAATTGTATCCGAAAACTAACTTGAAAAAACGCATATGCTAAACCAATCAATGCGATTCCGGTATAAATCCAAATATGATTTTTGTAGGTATTAATAATATGAAATCGACCTTCTTTTAGAAATTTTTTGACCGAGAATAAACCAACTAAGCGATGTGATGCATAAATAAACATCGTTGCAAAAAATACCAAAATTGACAACGCATCCAACTCAAATTCGTCAAACAAAATTAACTGTGTTTGCCAAGTCAGTGCAACTGCTGCTGCTGCAATATAAATATTGCTGTAAAGGAATAAATCAATTACTTTACGTATAATTGTTGACTTCTCGTTGTTGAATTTTGGTTGCTGATTACTCATAATTTTTGTGTGAATATAATAGACTTTATTCTAAATAATTTCGTACAAAGCTGAATTATTTTTTATCGCTACTCTTTCCACGAGGTTTCGGGACAGGCTGTTAACAAAATACTCATGTAGCTAAGGCTACACTCCGTTTTTGTCGCCTCGATTAGCAATAAAATCTAAATTCCCATTCATTACGAAACCATTTTAGAATAAAGTCTAATACTAATCGATCTCTAAAGTTTTTATTATTTTAAGATGAATTTAATACCAATTTCAAATATGGATTAGTATAATTTTAGAATTGTAAAGTTAAGAGATTTAGTGACAGACACTGTTTATTTAACACTCTCCTGGATTGAAGCTATTTGAAAAATGTATAACATCTCTATTATTCCCAAAACTCAAATTCTAATTGTCTTGGCAAACTATCTTCTTCTCGACGGAGATTTGATACAGAAATTCCTAATAATCGAACACCAACACCATTTTCCATATTTTGATATAACAACGCTCGAACAATCGCAATCAAATCATCTAATCGAGTAATGTCTCGATTAGCCGTTTTGCTTCTTGTAATTATTTGAAAATCCGAAAATTTGATTTTTATAGTAATTGTTCGACCATAATTTTCTGTTTTTTCGATACTTCGAAATAATTTCGCTCCAATCAATTTTAACTTTTCAAACATTTCATCAACACTAAAAATATCTTCATTAAAGGTTCGTTCTGCACCAACCGACTTACGAACTCGATTTGGATTCACATTTCGATTATCTTTGCCTCTGACGATTTTATAAAAATAACGACCAGTTTTTCCAAAACGTTTGACCAAATCAATCTCTGACCATTGTTTCAAATCATAACCATTATGAATTCCCAAACGCTTCATTTTACTTGCGGTGACTTTACCGATTCCATGAAATTTTTCAATTTCTAAAGTTTCTAAAAATGGTACAACTTCGTGTGGTAAAATGACTTTAATACCATTCGGTTTATTAATATCAGAAGCGACTTTAGCAACAAATTTATTCACAGAAACACCAGCCGAAGCTGTTAATTCGGTTTTTGTTTCGATTTTTTGACGAATCTGACGAGCAATGAGAATTGCAGAAAAAATTCCTTTTTTATTTTCAGTAACATCCAAATAGGCTTCATCAAGCGACAACGGTTCGACCAAATCCGTATATTCAAAAAAAATATCTCTAATCTGTTGCGATACTTGTCGATATACATCAAACCGAGAACGGACAAATTGCAACTGCGGACACTTTCGTAAAGCCGTTCGACTCGGCATCGCTGAACGAACTCCAAATTGTCGTGCTTCATAACTCGCCGAAGCCACAACACCACGTTCTATACCACCGACCGCCACAGGTTTTCCACGCAATGCAGGATTGTCACGCTGTTCTACCGATGCATAAAAAGCATCCATGTCGATATGTATAATTTTTCGTTCCACTCGACAAATTTAAGCAAGTCATTTTGAAATATTACAAAGTAGCACAAACAGAAATACCTGTGTTACTTTATTATTCAATAAAAAAGAGTTGTTACAAAATAAATTGCAACAACTCTTTTAGGGAATAGGTAATGAATAATGTACCCGAATTTTGCGAAGCTATTTTTTATTCAGACGAGGCAAAAAACGTAGCCATAGCCATAGCTATGGCGAGTATTTTTAACGAAGTATGAATCAAAAAGAGCAAGTAAAACGGGTAGATTATTTTTTACCTGTTCCCTTAAGTTATATTTTAAGAATATTACGTCACTATCAACTAAATATTGCTGACGGTAAACTGACTAACTATTCCGTAATTTCAGTATCTGCTTCTTCAGCTAAAATTTCTACTTCTGCATCAATTTCTGTTGCTAATTCTTCTAATTCAGTTTCTGCAACAATAACTTCCTCAACCACCTCTTCTACTTCAGTTTCAACTTCAGCAGTTTCGACTTCTGTCTCTAAAGTTGCAGCAACTTCTGCGGCTGCTTTTGCAGCTTGTTCTTCTTGCTTCACTTCATAATCTTTCGTCAAAATCTCATCAAATTCAGAAGCCGTTAATACGATTTCGTTGTTGTTTGTCAATTCTTTTAGTTTCTCAGCAACAACTTCTGTCAATGCATCTTGATAAGCACGTTCACGCATTTCAGCCGTTTTCTCATCATCAGATTCTAATACATTATTTGCAAACATCTCTAACATTTCTTCGTTAGCTTGACCTTGCATATATTGACGGAATTGATTTTTAACAGCGTTCTTTACTGATTCTGGGTTGATTTCTAAATCGTGTGCTTTCTGGATTTTTGATTTAATCATCATCCAAGTCAATGATTGTAAGAAGTCCGGCATTTCTTCTTCTACCTCAGCTTCTGTTTTTTCTTCATTTCTGAATAACAACCATTTTTTCAAAAATGCTTCTGGAAACTCAACCTTATTAGCTTCAATTAACCCTTTCTGAGCTTTGACAAACCAACGTGCATCTGCTTCACTTTGTAGGTATTTAGCAACACGTTCACCGAATTTTGTTCTAAATTCTTCCTCGTTTGTCGCTTCATCTTTTCCTACAACACCATCAAAAAATGCTTGATTTAACTCTGCTAATTTTACTTGACGAATAGACAAAATTTCTGCTCTGAACATTTCGTTGAACTCTGGATAGTTGCCATCAGCGTCTTGTTCCAATTTCAAAACATACTTTTTGATTCTATCTTCTGTAAACTCCTTTGTTAAATCTGTATATTTCGCATCGAAAGTATCGCCAGGTTTCAAACCAATAACTCTATCAATCAAGGCTTCGTCAGCGAATAAGTCTAAACTCACATAAGTATCAGAAGTTACACCACCTTCTTTGATAGCATCACCTTCTAATTCTTGTAATTTCACTTGTAAAACATCATTTTTAGAAGTTACTTCTTCTCCTTCCTCTGTTACTTCACCTTGACGATGACGCATTTCTCTCAACTCTCTTTCTAAATATTTATCATCTGACTCAATAATTTCCAAATCAAATGATGCTTCAGGAATTGCCAACTCAAAATCAGGTTCAAATCCAATTTCAAAAACAAAATTGTAATCTTCTTTTGATTTTAAATTAAAGTTTTCCACCTGATCAACAGGAACTGGCTGACCAAAAATATCTTTATCTTCCAAATACTCCATCATTGCGTCTTGCAACGCATTATTCATGTAATTTGCCATTATCTGCTGACCATACATCTTACGAATAAACGATATTGGTGTTTTACCTGGACGGAATCCTTTGAAAGATGCAGTTTTACGATGTTTTTTCAATTCATCATTTACTGGTTTTCCGTATTCTGAAAAAGGTATTGTAATTGTCACCTGTGCGGTAAGATTTCCCAACTCCTCTACTGAAACATTTGGCATAATTCTAAATTATGTTTTTTGAAAAAATTTTATCTAAAAAAAAAGTGTACAACTAATGTGTACACTTTTTAAAAACTTGTGCGGGTGGAGGGACTCGAACCCACACGCCTCTCGGCACTAGATCCTAAGTCTAGCGCGTCTACCAATTTCGCCACACCCGCATTTGTTGTTTTAATACTGAAAACATTAATCCAATATTAAATCTTTGTGTGCATTTTAAATTAGCGGTGCAAAGATATAATTTTTCAGTTAATTTTTATTATTTTAATAAAATTTATTTTGAATAATTCAAACTGCTAATTTACTTAAAATGAATTGATTAGTTGTCATTTCATATTTTGTAAAATATCATTTTGAATATTTACAAAATTGACATATCTACATTTGGTTTTGTATCCTTCTAATTCAAAAAATTTTCTACTAATATTCTTAAAAACCAGCATAGGAACTCATTTTTTAGTAAATTAGTTTCTTTAACTGAAAAAAATAGTTACTTACATCATAAAAATATTAAGAATCGAATGTTGACAAAGCATTCGATTTTTATCTCAATACAATCGAAAAAATTATGGCAACATTAACAAAAGAAACAACCTATCTAACACATGATGAGGAAGAAATTCGATTAATCAAAAATGCGTACAAGGATTTATTACGGAACATCAAAGTAAAACGAACTCGTCAAGAAACGGCATTAATCAAAAAAGCTTATGAAATGTCGGTCGTTGCACATAGAAAACAACGGCGAAAATCTGGCGAACCTTATATTTTACATCCGATTGCAGTCGCAAAAATCTGTGCAAATGAAGTCGGTTTAGGTGTAACCTCCGTAATAAGTGCTTTACTACATGATACGATTGAAGATACCGAAATTATTGCCAGTGATATTGAGCGAGATTTTGGCGTTCGTATCCGTACTATTGTAGAAGGCTTAACAAAATTCACTAATTTATTTAGTACCGAAAGTCCACAAGCCGAAAACTTCCGAAAAGTATTAAGTACGTTGGCTTATGATCCGAGAGTTGTCTTGATTAAGATGGCGGATAGAATGCATAACATGCGTACTTTAGGTGCGATGCCTCGCAATAAACAACTCAAAATCGCTTCTGAAACAGCTTATGTTTATGCACCGTTAGCACATCGTTTGGGGTTATATAATATGAAAACAGAGTTTGAAAACCTTTGTATGAAAATATTAGAACCTGAACAATATAAATCAATTACAAATGATTTGGAACGAACGAAAAAAGATAGAAATAAGTTTATCAATTCGTTTATCAATCCTGTAAAAACAGCCTTAGATGAATATGAAGACCTCAAAGGAAAGTATCGAATTTTTGGTCGAATCAAGGCGATTTCTTCTATTTGGAACAAAATGAAAAAGAAGCGAATCAATCTTGATGATATTTACGATATTTTTGCTGTTCGTATTATTATAGATGTTCCTCAAGAATTAGAACGTCAAGTTTGTTGGAAAGTCTATTCGATTTTGACCGATAGATATATGCCGATTCCTGACCGTTTGAAAGATTGGACAAGAGAACCGAAGTCAAATGGTTATCAATCTTTACACACAACCGTTGTCGTACCAGACAAAAATAAAGCAAAAAAACGTACACGATATGTCGAAGTACAGATTCGGAGTGAACGAATGAACGATATTGCAGAAACAGGATTGGCCGCACACTGGAAATATAAAGGTACAGCAACCGAAAAAGTATTCGACCGATGGTTAACCAATGTGCGAGAAATATTAGAAGATCCATCAGAAGATGCAGTTAGTTTTTTGAGTGATTTTAAGCAACATCTTTTTACTAAAGAGATTTATGTATTTACGCCTGCTGGCGAAATGAAAATCTTACCTAAAGGAGCTACCGCTTTAGACTTTGCCTTTAGTATTCACACTGAAGTTGGTTCAAAATGTTCGGTTGTCAAAGTTGGACATCAAGTTGTCCCGCTAAATTATGTCTTAAAAAATGCAGATTTGGTGGAAGTCGAAACTTCTAAAAATCAAAAACCATCAGAACATTGGCTAAAGTTTGTAAAAACAGCTAAAGCAAGAACTCGTATTCGAATCGCTCTGCGAGAAGAAAAACGACAACGGGCAGAATATGGCAAAGAGACACTGATGCGTAAAATGAAAAGCCAAAAAGTGAATTTTGATGACTATAATCTTGACTTCTTGGTAAAATATTTTAAATTCCAAAACCGAACAGATCTCTATTTTGCTATTGATAAAGAAAATATTAACATTCAAAAAGAACTCAAAAAATTCGCTATTGAAGGTGGTAAATTAATAGAATATAAAGAGTTACTATTAAGTGAGTTGGAAGCGAAAAATGTACCCGAAAAGAAAATTCGCAAAGGTTCTTCTGCTAAATTATTGATTGGTGGCGAAGATGCTACTCAATATATTCATGAGTTAGCAAGTTGTTGTTCGCCTGTACAAGGCGACAATATTTTTGCTTATACGACAGGAACTGGCATTATCAAAATTCATAGAGTGACTTGCCCAAATGCAACAAACTTGTTGGCAAACTACGGTTATAGAGTAATGAGTGCAGAATGGGTTGCAACACATGATTCTGATTTTATTGTGGATATTCGTATCGTCGGAATTGATGGAATTGGTGTTGTACAGAAGGTAACTCATGTTATTACAAATCAACTACGCATCAATATGCGTTCTATCTCAATGGAAGGTGGCGAAAGTTTTTTCAAAGGTAAAATTAGTGTCGTTGTTGCTAATACGGATCAATTACATTTATTAATGAAGACATTAAAAGAAATTGAAAATGTAAGTTCTGTTATGCGAATTGAAGATGAATAATTGCTTGTGTCGCTCGTTCCTCGTCAATTGTTAAATTGTTATCGTTCCGCTTATTGCCTGTCCCGAAACCTCGAAGTTAATCAAGTATTCGTAAAAAGGCAATGAGCGAAGCGAACAATAAATCGGTTCTTTGATTTTTTTTGTGGAAACGCTCAAAACTCAAAATAATAAAAACTTTTCGATGATGGTATTTGGTATTTGATTGAAAAATCAATGGACTACTGAAGACTCAATAACATCATCAGCAATTCCTCATTTGACGTAATGAATATGTTTAACCGCAAAGTTCGCCAAGTTTTTACGTAAATATTTGTATTCTCTGTTGTTAATTTTGGTTCTTTATGATTTTACGTGGTTTTGAATATTTTGATGCTAAGTAACGGCCCCGAGTCCTCGGGGCTGCCGAAAATATCACAAACTCATACGGCAGCTAAAGCAGCCGCTACTGTAAACCACATAGAATCATAA
>JBGCFH010000378.1:0-15601 GCA_045106825.1 Saprospiraceae bacterium
CGTATTCTAACTCGTACTTTTTCCGTTCTACTTCATTAAAAAATATTCATGTAACTCGGCTATATTCACATTTTTTAAAATCGTAGAACAAAAAAATTATTTCGCTATAATACGTGCTTACTTCTGATAACGTACTTAATAATAAAAAACAGATGTCAAAATCTGTTTTTTCTAAAAACAGGTATATTTAAGTGGTTGTAAAAGAAGAGTTTATTTGAGAGAATAAAATCTATTAGAGTTGAGTTAGATTCTGATTTGTACAGATTAAACATTTTTTGTTATCCCAACAAATCATAAACCGAACTCGGCGGAAACAACAACGGCAAACCATTCGCTTTCAACTTAAACGCTGGCCCTTTTTCTACAACTTGACCGTTCGATTTTTGTTTTATTAAATGGTCAACGGTGATAATACCTTGTTCTAATAACAAATCAAATTGTGATAAAATAGGCTTTTTAGTATGTTCGACGGTTGTATATTGAAAATGTTCTTTTCCGTCAATTGTTATACTTTCTGCTGAAACCCAAAACGTTTCTCGATGTTTTAGAAGTTTTTAAACCAATTTTCGTCTATGGTAATTTCCTCTCTAAATTCAACGGTCACACCAAGTCCAAGTTCTTTTAATTTATCTGCAAGTAAATCACCATCTATCAAATCAATTACAGGTGCTCCGTCTCTTGTAGCTTCGGCTATTGCATCTCTTGTAAATGTTCCTGTTGTGATGAACAACCCTTTATCCGTTCTTCCAACCATAGCACCACGAAAATCTCTCATGTCTTTTGCCCCAACTTTCCCTTTATATCTCTTACACTGAAAAATTATGTGAAAACTTAAAATGCCATTGATTTTTGCAATTCCAATCCCATCAATACCTCCATCTCCTGTTCTTCCTTTTACTTCCACTTGTATAAAACCTTTCTCTCTCAATATTCTTTGTACCAATCTTTCAAAAGCATTTGGAGAAAGACTTTCAGTTATTACTTTCAATAATTGTTGCTTCCATTCTCCCTCGTCTGAAACTTCCTCATCCACTTTCTTCGCTAGTTTTCTATCAAACTTTATTTTCGGAAAATTAACTTCTTGATTTTGATTGATTGCCCAAACTCCACGTTTTGAATTTTCAATTAGACCTTGGTTTTTTAGCATTGTTCTCACCCAAGCCATCTGATATTCAAACTCAGTCTGGTTAGTATTTTTATGCATCACATTCAATAATTCTTCGGGCAATTGAATGATACTTATTACTTTTTTATTAATTTCATCATTAGTTCCAGAACCTCCTAATTCCGTTAATGCTTGTAATGTATATCTAAAGAAATATTCTCTTTTGGGTAATAATTTCATGTGTTTATAAATTTATTTGATTTAGCAAAATTAGTAAAATTAGTAAAAATGCTGGTTAAAAGTTTAGAAAATCTAAAAGAACTTATTGATGATAATGGTGACTATGTTGAGTTTTACATTTTGTTGGCTGGTGGTCTCATGAGCAGTAAAAGGATTATGTATCTTCCAGAACACGACTATGTATCAATTATTCACGAAGTAGATGATAGTGAACAAGAATTAACCTTTTCAGAAATTGCAACAAAAACAAATTTATTAGAAGCAATAAATAAATTTGCTCTTTTCAAGTATCCTGATTAAAGATTTTAATTTTCGGAATTTCCTTAATATCAATAATAGAATTAATTTCATTTAGAATCAATTCCTTGATTTTTCCTTTTTCCTTTGTCAAAATACCTTTCACATTTTCCATGACAAAATACTTCGGTTGCAAGACTTTAATGACTTTCAAATAATGAGCAAATAAGTCATCTTTTTTATCGTACTTTTTGCGTTTTCCTGCCAATGAAAAACTTTGACAAGGTAGACCTCCGCAAACAACATCGACTTTTCGACCATTGATTTTTTCTAAAAGGTTTTCCAAAAAATCAGGTTCAGTAACATCTTGACACAAAAAACCAGCGTCTAATCCTAATTGATGATTGTACCGAACAACATGTGTCAATTCGCAGTTTTCATTTATATCATTAGCAACCAAAAAATCAAAAACCTTATTATTTGCATCCGCTTGTAAAAAGCCTTCACAATTGATTCGTAAATGTATTGGTGCAAAACCCTTTTTATCCGCTTTGTCTAAATAGTAATTAATTGTTGCCATAAAGTTTGAAAATATTTACGGACATATTTACGGACAGTTATTCAAAAAAACAAGAAGTTGCAATAATATGTTTTTTATTTAGGTTTATTGTAATTATTACAAAATTAAAATCACAAAATCACAGAACAACCCAGTCTTACTTGAAAACGATTAGGAACAGACGTTTCCCAATCAAAACGACTGGAGATATTATCTTGTGAATACATTAGCATTGTGAGATTAGTTGGCACTGCAAATTCTAATTTTAATTTATTATTTAACCTGTATTGAATACCTGGCACAACACCTTGAAAATTAGTAAATGCTACTGTTCTACCGATTGTATTGCTCGGCAATGTAGTTGCTTTTGAATAAAAGATAGATTGTGTTGTTTGTAATCCTAAAAAAGGAGACCAACGTTCTACATTTTCTAAAAAGTAAAAATTATAACTATATCGGATTCCAAATGAACGTGTTTTTTGGTTTTGAGTTTGATTCGCTGGATTATTGAAGGTGAAATCATAATTAATAAAAGAAACATTTAAAAGTTGTAATTCATGAAATTGATTGCCTTTATTGAAAGCAATCGCTACTGACGGACTAAAACTAACTCCTGAAGATTCTTGTGTACTTGATGGAAAACTAAATGCAGTATTATTATTTAAAATACTACCAGTTATAAAACCTTTCAACTCTACTTGTGCAAAACTCGAAATACTAAGGAATAGGCATAAAATAATAGAAAAATAAGTTTTCATTGTTAATTTTTTGTATAAAAAAAAAAAATTAAAGGTATATAAAGTATCAAAACGCAGTATATTGATTATTATCACTATTTTTTTAATCAAAAATTGTCATTTTCTAATCATATAAAAGTTAAAATGAATATTTTTAGTTAAGATTTAAAAAAAAGATGTGGTAACTGTTGATTTATCAAAAGATTATTTATAATTTTGAGAGGTAATGAGTTGTAGAACTCATGAGGTGATTGAGAAAATCGCTGAATAAAAAGGTTTTTGTGAGTGTTTGTTCATAGTTTTTGTTTTTTCATAGAATCCCCGATATCCTTCGGGGATTTTTGTTTTTTATAGCATTTCTATTTTATTTCAGTCAATTTTCAATTATTATGTTCTTATAAAAAATCAGTTACTTATTGAGAAATAATCATTCGTCTCAAAAAGTTCAATGCAAAAGTCGTTGTATATTGAATGTTTTTTAACCTGTCTTTCGACAAATGTAGTTTATGTGTACGAATTTCTTCACTATTACCGACAGCGACCCAAATCGTTCCAACAGGTTTATCTGGTGTTCCTCCATTTGGCCCAGCAATACCAGAAACTGCAATCGCATAATTAGTTTCCATGACTTTCAAAACACCTTGTACCATTTCTCGAACCGTTGCTTCACTTACAGCACCATGATTTATCAAAGTTGCTTCCTGAACATTTAAGACATTCATTTTGATACGATTATCATAAGCGATTACACTTCCGTGAAAATACGCTGACGAACCAGAAACACTCGTGATTTTATGTGCAATCAATCCACCAGTACAACTTTCAGCAGTTGCAACTGTCAAGTTTCTATTTTTCAAAACCTCACCAAATGCTTCTTCAAAAGGAGTTGTTCCATAACCAAAAATGTATCGTGGAAGCAAAGTTTTGAGTTCTTCCACTTTTGAATCTAACAACGCATCCAAAACAGTTGCATCATCACCAGTCACAGACAATCTCAAACGCACTTTCCCAATATTCGGTAAGTAAGCCAATTTGATATTGTCTTTCGCTAAACTATCTTCAAAATCAGCAATAATTTCCGCAATTTTAGATTCCCCTTGACCAACTGTTAGAATTGTTCTATGACGAATTGTTTTAGTTTTGAAGGTTGATTTTATTTTTGGAATCGCTTGATGTTCCATAATATACTTCATCTCATAAGGAACACCAGGCATCGAAATTAGAACTTTTCCATTTTTTTCAAACCACATTCCTGGAGCTGTTCCCATTTGATTTTCTAAGTGTTGAATACCGACAGGCATCCAAGATTGTTCTCGATGTGCTTCGGTTAGTTTGCGTCCAAACCTTGTAATTAATCGTTCGATAATATCAAAAGTCGGTTGATGAAAAGCCATCGGGAAATCAAATAAATCCGCTAACGTTTTTTTTGTAATATCGTCTTTTGTTGGGCCTAAACCACCAGTTGTCAATACTAAATCACCTTGCGACAACGCTCGATTAACGGCACTTAGAATACTTTCTTTATCATCTTTACAAGTGATAATTTCCGTTACTGAAATACCAACAGCATTCAGTTGCTGAGCCATCCAAGCAGAGTTTGTATCTACTATTTGACCAATTAAAATCTCATCACCAATCGTAATTATTTGTGCGTTCATTTTTAGTTTTAGTAGTTTTAGTAGTTTTGGTAGTTTTGGTAGTTTTGGTAGTTTTAGTAGTTTTGGTAGTTTTGGTAGTTTTGGTAGTTTTGGTAGTTTTGGTAGTTTTGGTAGTTTTGGTAGTTTTGGTAGTTTTGGTAGTTTTGGTAGTTTTGGTAGTTTTGGTAACACGTTAAAACTACTGAAACTATTTAAACTCCGTAAGATTTGTTGAAATTGTCAGTTGATTTGCTCCGCCAGCTAAGTGATAAACGCTGCGACCATAATCAATTCTAAAACGATTAATTTTCAAACCAAGTCCAAAATTAAATCCTGCTAAACTAACCGTATTTGGTATAGAAAGTTCACCTCTACGAAGATGATTGTAACCAACTCTCATTCTGAAGTTTTGTTTTTTTCCTAATAAAAACTCTCCATTGAAAATAAAGTGTCGGGCTAAATTATCAAAAAAATAAGATTGTTCTTCTGGTTCTGATTCTTCTCCAAAAACTAATACAGGTTCATCAATATTCGGGTCATTGTAGCGAATATTCCAACGATGCAAATTATGAACAATGATAGAAAATCGTAACGGCAAGTGTTTTAATTTTTTTGAAATACCAATTTGCATATCAAAAGGTAGAGATTCAAAATTATCAGACTGAAAAGTCGTAATTTGTGAACCCATATTTTTAAATAATAAAGTCGCTGTAAAACGTTTTGCTGTATCGCTATAAAAAACAGCAGCATCACCAGCGATTCCGAGAGATTGATAGGCTTCAAACTGGGAATTCAAAACTTTTAGATTCGCACCAAAACTCAATCGCTCATTATATTGTCTTCCTGCACCAATTGTTACAGCATATTCATTTGCTGAAAATGTTCCATTTACCGTTCCTGTCGGATCTGTTAATTGAAAATCACCATAAGCCGCATATTGAATACCAGCATGAAATGTCGTATTAATTTTATCAACATGATTGCCATAACCGAAATATCCATGACTAATATCAGCTAAATAAAAAGCGTGATTAAACGTCAGATTATGATGCATGGAAGAATTTAAAACCGCAGGATTATGATAGGCTAAAGCAACGTCAGCATCTTTCACCGTAATCAAGTTTCCTCCTAAAGCAGCAACTCGTGCAGTATGTGGTAAAGTTGTAAATGTATAAACATTTTCGCCACCGATTTGAGCTTGAATACTTTGAACCGTAAGGGCAAATATTAATAAAGAAAAAATACGTTTCATAACTATATTTTGTGCAATTTTTAAAAAGAACGAGTTGTGAGTTGTGAGTTGCGAGTTTGACATATTGACACCAGATTTCATCTTTTTAAAATTTAGTAAAAACCACAATCTATCGTTGATTCGTCAAACTCGCAACTCATAACCCGTAACTCGTAACTAACTAACGCAAATGTAAAAAGAAGCGTTGTCTAAAGGGAATAATTTAAGTTGAAGTGTCGTAAAACAATCAATATTCATCGGTATCTAAAATATCGTCTAAATCATCATACGTTTCTTGTACTCCGAATTGTTCTAAAACGATATTGTTATTCAACAAAGTGATAGAACCAAAGACAAATAAACAAACCATCAAGAAAAGTCCAAGCATTTCAATATCAATAAAATCATTTTCTTCTAAAAACATTCCCAAAAGACAGAGTACAAGTCCAGCAGTCAACATAAAACTCGTTAGTCGTAAAGCCCACACTTTTTTTGTAAACATACCAACAGCACAAATTATAAAAAGTGCTAAAAAGATAAGGAAAATCAATATTTCTTCTATCATAACATCATCGTACTTTAACTCCGCAATTACTAATGAAGTGATTAAAATTATTGGGGCTAAAAGGGTTATTCCGAAGATTGTTCCTAAATGTAGCTTATTTTTAAACATGATTAATTGATTTAAAAATGAAAAAAAACGCATTGACTAAAGATGGTCAATGCGTTTTGAAAATCAAAAAATATAGATTTAATGCTCTAAAGCACCACGTTTCATATTGCGAGTATAAAAATATAATCCTGCGAAAATAACGGTCAAAATAACTGGAATCCAAACCATTGTTTGTAAAATGTCAGGGCCAGCGGAAAGTTGAGCCGCTGCAAATTGAGTTGCTTCTGCCGTTCCTTCTGTTGCTTTTTGATAGTCTGCTAATATTGCTCCTTCTGGTAATTGTGAAGCAATATTGTTGTCGTACATCTCTCCCATAACTGGCGAAAAAATAGATACAGCAAACATTCCTGCTCCACCAATTAACGACATTCCGATTGCTCCAGTTTTTGGTGTGTATTCAGCAACAAAACCCAACATTGTTGGCCAGAAATAAGTTGTTCCAACTGCAAAAATTGCTGCCGCTGCAAATAACATATTTCCCGAAAGGGTTGCTAACAAATATAAACCAATTGCTGATAAAAGTGCCGAAATTGTCAAAACTCCTGCTGGTGAAAATCGGTGAACAATTGAACCAGCCATACCTCGACCAACTGCCATAATTGTACTAATAAAAACCAATAACAATAACGCATTATCCGTCACACTTCCCAACAATAAACCAATCCATTGATTTGTGCCTAACTCTGTAACGGCAGTTCCTAACATACAGATTACCAATACTATAAACAATGGTTGAAGTAATGATTTGTACATTTCGCCTGTACTAACACCTTTTGCTACACGTTCTGTAACTGGAAAAGCTTTTCCTATTAATAAATACCCATAAATTGCTGCAGGAATCAACATTGTTGCCATTTGAATTTCCCAACCGATACCAGCATTTCCTAAGAAATAAGCAACCAAACCACCAATCACTAAGCCACCTGGAAACCAAATATGAAAATGATTCAATTTAGTTGTTTTATCTTCTGGATACATCGACGCAATCAATGGATTACAAACCGCTTCGACCAAGCCATTTGCAATACCAATCAATAATGTCGATAAGAAAAGTCCCCAAAAGCCACCAGAAACAATCGTTAAAACGATTCCTAAAACATGACTTGCAAAAGCTGCATACATTAGTTTTTTCATTCCAATAGCATCAACTAACATACCGCCAATAATTACAGCTAAAGGAAAACCCCAAAAAGCAGTTCCTGCAATATAGCCTAATTGTTGAGTTGTTAGACCGAATTGTTCGCCAAGATCTCCCAACATTCCTGCACGAATCGCAAAAGTCATTGAAGTAACGGTAAGAGCAACACAACTTGCTATAAAAAGCTGATTACGATTAATATTTTCCATAATACTTTGGTTTTATTTGGTTATTTTAAGTTGTAGGTAATAAATAGTAAGTTGTAGCATATAAACTACTTACTGCCTTTTACTTATTACTTATTTGCAATAATAATCTTTTATCAAAACCTATCCTAACGAAAAAGCGGTTAAATTGAAGTCTAATTGTATTATTTACACTTAAAGGTCTTTTTTGAAAATATTGTATCGCAGTCTATTGAAGTATTATAAATCATGAAAATTATAATTATGTTTTTATAATAGATTGATTACAAAAAAATCCTCTTTTCAAATATTTGAAAAGAGGATTTGATAATTAGTTTCGAAATTGCTTTTGGTGTTCGCCTAATAAATAGAAATCATTATTATTATGATTTTTTCTTTGAGAGAGAGGTAGTGTGTTAATCAAGCAATTTATTACTTTTCTTTGATACGGATATTCCCGATTGAATTCCATTCCGTAACACCAGTGTCAAGATATTTGACGAACACTTTTTCGCCTTCAATCTTTCCGATTTCAGCAGACTTATAAACTAAACTGCCTTCTGATTTACAAAATACTTTATCGCCTTCACCTAAGTAAATGAATGTCATCGTTTCGGTTGTCATCCATTCTGTTTCGTTATCAAAGAAACGAACAAAATACTTGTCGTGAGATACTTTTTCAATTTTTCCAGCATACCAAAAATCATCATAGCTCCAATTTGCTAAAACAATTTTACCAACACCAAAAACACTTGAGCCGTCTTCTGCCATATCAAAATGTTTTGGTTGTGCTTGTAAAGTTGAAAATGCTAAAAGTAATGTAAAGCCTAAAAGATACGTACGTAATTTCATTTTAAGTTATTTATTAGGTTTCCTAATTAATTATTTATTGCTTTTACAATTACAACTTTTGTGACAGAAAATACCAATTCATTTTTTTTAAATATATTTTCGTGACATTGATAAATTAAACAAATTGAAACAAAACTCTGTTATATTAACATTTAAATAAAAATTAATTAAAAAAAATAGCGATAATGTATCAATTTTTATATAAATATTTTATTTAATAAATAATAGTTTTCACAAAAAAAAACCGTGTGTTTCACAAAAAACACACGGTTGATATTAAAAAAATATTTTATATACTTTTGATTCTAAATTATTTAACCCTTATAATCCATGTCACTTTTCAGGTCATCTATGTATGTTTTTTGATCTTCAGCAGATAATTTTGATACTTCATCGCTAATTATTTCATCAGATTCAATTATATTTTCTATTGATTCTGATGTTTTCGTTGGTTCTTCTGAATTATCTATTTCAACTTTATCTTGAGTATTTTCGAGTTTTTCATCTAATTCAATAATATCATTGTTGTCGATTGATTCCGATTGTTCCAAATTGGGATTTGGATTATCCTCATTTGGGACAGTTACAGTTTTCGCTTCTTTTATATCAAATTCTGCATCGAAATCATGAATATATTCCGCTAAGCGTTGTGGCGTTTTTTCAGGATATTTCCACCAATCTACCGACCAAACAGGATGAAATTGTAATCCTTGTTTTTTGACGGTTTCCCGTAATAACTTGTCCCAGAAGTAATCACCTTTTGGAAACTGCCAAAAGAAACTATCTACAATAATTGCAATCGGAGGTTCTGTTTCATGAATTGATTTTATCCAAAAATCGACTTTTGCCAAATCAAAGTAAATACTACCCTGAACTCGATTTTCCTCAAATTGTTGATGCATACTTTGTCGAATCTGATTCACCATTAATTTTTCGGGAGCTTTCGCTTCCATGTAAGTTGAGTGCAAACCAGCTAAAATCGTAGCGATTTTATCTGCATCATCATCTTCATTAGCATTTATAAAATCTAATAACGTACAAAGTAAAGATAAACCTGTATTCTTATGATTGAATCTATTTTCGACTACAAACTCTTCTGTCAGTGATGTACAAGCGATAATCGCCTTGTTTGCAGAAGTTAATAAATGATATATCCAGTATTGACCTTCTTCGGTACTTAACGAATTAAAAGCGACATTTATATTAGAATTATTACTAAATGTTGTACTTATAATTGTGATGTCAAAGTTTTGGGCAACAACTTCTTCAATCGTACAAATTGTCATATCATTCCTAAAGAAATGAGCGATAACCTCATCATCTTTGTGTGTATACTTTAGTTTTTCATACAAACAATTTCGCTGCGATTTTGTGAAACATACAATACCAACTTTCGGTAAATAACGAGTATCTGGATTCCGTAATTCGTTTAAAATTTTTACAACTTCCTCTACTTCTTCCTCATTACATTGTGTTTCTTCATCATAATGACCTTCTATAAAACGAACAGAAAGTCCATAATCAACTGATGTAATATCTATACCTTTATTTAATTTTCCTCTGTGATAAGCTCGATTGATAAAGTCTGCATACAAGTGTTTATGTTCTGACTCTAAGGTCAATTTATAGCTTTGATAATTATCTTTTGCATATTCCATCAAGGTTTCTGATTTACCGATTCGCTTCAATCGACCTGAACCACAAACAACTGCTTCATTCGCTAAATCTAACAAAGGATAACCTTCTTCCAAAACCATGTTATCTGCTTCTAAAATGATTACGGTTTCATAAGTATTTTTATCCAAATAATTGGCAGCGATTTCAGGTGTCGTACAGAAAACAGGGATAACATTAAAAATCGTATCACGATAAGCTGAAAACATTCTATCTAAAGGCACATCAAACAAACCTGTCGGAATAGGTTTACCAAAATACGTACTAAAACCCATTTTATCTCTTCGCCTCAAATCTCTTAAAACAGAAGAACGCCTGTATGTCCAATGATTTTCAATTTTTTTAGGAATATAAGTCGTTAGTGCATCATGATTTTCAAAATATTGATGGAACAAATTATCCGTATTTGGAATCCGTTCATCTTGATATTGTGATAATACTTGATGCAAAAACCAGCTATCAAACGCTTTTTCCCAATCATTAGGTTTTGTAGTGATAAAAGCCTTTAAAAGTTTTTGATTCGCTTCCGAAAGTGATGTCCAATAATTTTTCCAATCATAGTAACCGTCAAAATCTCGAAGATTGAAAGTCAACCCTTCTAACTGATCCATGACACGTTCTAAATAAGCTTTATTATTAATCAAAAACGATTCATTTGTACCATAATCTTGAGTTAAAAAGTTAGCATTATTCAGATTTGTCAATGTCGTATTTAATTGAGCATTTAAATCTGTCAAATTCGATTTATAATTTAAATCAGGATGAATCGTCTGTGGCGATAATCGTTGTATTTCATTATGAATAATGACCGGAAACTCTTGTTTCCAGTTTCGTAAAGAAACCTTTAAATCTTCTAAATTTTTAACAATTTTATCATAAGATAACGCACCTGTTATTTCCATAAAGGAGTAATCAAAGTAACGTTTATTATAATATTTATTTTTTAAATCTTGATAGCGATCTAATACAGATTGTTTAGATTTTAAGATCGTTGTATATCTATCATTAAATAATGAAAAGAAGCGTAACTTGAAATTCTTAAAGACATTCCATTTATTAAAATCATCACCAAAACGTTGCTGATTATCCGTAATAAACTCCTGTAAATCAGTTGCTTCAAAGTTTAAATCATCATGATACCTTTCGTACATGCTTTGCAACGCTTGACCATACTCTTCGATTTGTAATACAAAAGAATGATATAAGTTACTGACGGATTGAGAGTGAATGCCAATTTCTTTTTCAGTAAGCGATTGAGCTGTAGATTTGTCATTATTCGCAAATATATCTTGATGCAATACTTCTAAAGGATGTCGTAAAGTATTGACGTTTTGATATAATTCTCTTCCTTTTCTAATTAACTCTTTTAGTTTGTCATAGCTATCTTCATCATATGAATAATCGGTTGCCAACAATTGACTATTCAATAATTGTCGGCCTTCAACTTCATGATTTTTTAAAAAATCACCAATTAATTCTATCCAGATTTTATTCTTAAAAATAGGTTCATTTAATGCATCATGCATTGCATCTAACTTACCTTGTAGTCGATTTGATACATTGACTAACAACTGATATTCTTCCTCATCAAATGGTAAATGTTTTTTAGAAGTCTCGGCAATTTGTCGTAAAATAGTATAAAATACTTCTTTTTGACTTTCTAAATCATGCAAAACAACTGCCGCATGTTCTGCCTTCAAATGCGAATTAATAGATTTTGCAACTCTATTTAAAACAGTTTCCTGTTTACTTACAACCAATACTTTTCCACCATTTGATAGCGTGTTTGCCGCTGTTCCACAAGCAAAATCGTAGATACCAGTATAACTATTTCCTTGTACTGCAATACGATTATGTTTTGTCAAACCTCGCATTGCATTCGCTTGATAAGGATCTAAGGTGTAACTTGTAAAGTTATGTTTTCTAAAATTTTGTTTTACTCGTTGACGTTCATTAGGTTTTTCATTAGGTTTTTCATCATCACTTTCATTATCTGTATTACCTACTTGAATTTTATTCTTCAAAAAATTAGTTGGCAAATAATCAAACAATCCTACAATACCAGCCCAAAAAATCTCTCCATTCCCTTCACTTGTCCTTTGAGTCTCTTCCTCTGACGGAAAATTACTTAACGAAAGCGTACTAATACTTGTATTCAAATCTAACTCAATCGCAATATCATTACATAATTTTTGAAGTGCAATACTATTGATTTGATTATTATAAATCGTTGATTCGTATCTTTTTCGGATTTCGATTCCTTGTTTTTCTAAGTATTCTATCAATAACTCATTTGGTGTTACCGATAGATCAGGAGAACGATAAATTCGCCAATGATTTTCTTCAATAGATAACACTTCCATATTGATATTCCAAACAAATAATGGTGCAGCAACATAAGGTTGTTGTCCAGTTGTATCTTTCATCACCAACATCGGATAACCAAACCCAACCTTTCGATGTGGATTCATTCGATGTTCGTAATATATAGACTTCAATTTTTGAACATCACTTTCATTAGGTCTAACCTCCGAACTCGGATTCGTAGTTTCAAGGATTTGCTTGACCCAACGATTCGGAAACTGGTTATCAGTCGGATAAAGGTCAACAACATCCACTATATCCATTGATTTTGAGGTAGGAGACGCAAACCAATATAGTGTTTTTCTATATTGATTTTTTCGTTCTTCTTTTAAGGATTGTTCGAATAGTCTTTGCTGGTTTCCCATAAATTATTATTAAAATATGATCTGTTTGTTACCTTAGATTGTTGTAAGTAGATTAAACTTTCACTAATGTACTAATGTGAACGTCAAATATATGAATTATACGACCCAAAACAAATTCAAAAACAGTGAATATGTTAAGAAAATTAAGTTTTCATTTTATGAAGTTATCTAAGAACACTTAAATTTATTCCTAATCAAGAATCATTAAATCGCTAAAATATCGCTCATAACGGCTTTCTACAATCATTGTATGTTGTCCGCCCAATACATTTCGAGGAATTTCAATAGTAATTTTGGAAGTTCCGCCAATACGAAGCGATTTCTCAAATACAATATTATCATCAATATCTTTCAAAATAAACTCAGCCTTTTGTTGCTTCGCACTTTTTGCAGTGATGTCTATACTTCTTCCACTAAGTGATGGTTCGAAATTAACTTCATAAATACTACTATTACTAATCTCTAAAATATGTTTTTTAACACCTATTTTTTTTAAGATATAATCCTTTGGATCTAAGATTACGTTTAATAATTTTTGATTTGTATTAAAAGTATATTGTTCTTTCATTGATTTATTAATAATGGTAATCAATGTATCTTTGTATTCTAAATCCAATAATATAGTAATTGGCATTTCAAAAATTTTGTCAAACTCTGTCATTTGAGATTGTCGAATTGATAAACTAATTTCATTCGTTCGAGGATTTTGAGAAAAAGTATAATTATATATCGGATGTCCTTCATGTTTTAGCCATTGATCAAAAAAAGTATCTAAATCTTGACCACTTTTCTTTTCACAAATACTAATGAAATCATCTGTCGTTACATTTTGATATTGATATACATCCAAATATGTTCTAATAGCATCAAAAAAAGCATCGTCGCCAATAATGCCACGAAGCATATGTAAAACATAAGCACCTTTATTGTAAACAATACCCGAAAATACTTGAAAAGGATTATCGGTCGGTTCAGCAAAAATTTTTCCACCCTGATAATATGCCTTTTTTAGCAGACTATAATGATAAGCATTTTTACCTCTTATATATTCATCCCATAACAACTCTGCATAAGTAGCAAAGCCTTCATGAAGCCAAGCATGTTGCCAGTCTTCAATAGTCAAACTATTTGCAAACCAAGCATGAGCCATTTCATGAACCATTGTATAAAAACGACGATTTGTGAAGTTTTCGACAATCGGACAAGTTTGTGTTTCTATTCCACTATAAAAACCAATTTGAGCAAAAGCCAATTGCTCTTTTTTAAATGGATAATCACCAAATTTAGTCACAAAAAACTGTGCAACTTCACTCATCTTGCTCATTGACTCTTGCGATGCATGAAAATCTTCTTGAAATAAATAAAAATCCAACTCCAGTTCGCTGTTATCTCTCAAAAAAATCGTTTCTGTATGTTTTTGATAATTAGATATTGCAAAAAAGATATAACAAGGTGCGATAGGATAACGATGTTTCCATTTAAAAATTCGTCGTTTATTCGATAAAACTAAGTTTGCTTCTAACTCACCATTTGAAATCGCAACTAATTGACGATTGTTAATGATAGTATCCGGTAATATAATATCAATATAAATTGAATCTGCTTTATCATTTATATCATCATGACAAGGAAACCAATAATGTGTTAAAAATGGAGTAGAAAGTGTCGCAATCACAGGTTCATTATTCCCATGTTTAGCCATAACCATCCCTTTCGTTGTATTGGCCTCGCTTATTGTTTGAGGATAACCTCCATAATAAATGATTATAGAATATAAATGATTCTTCACAAGATTTTTTGAAAAATCAATAATCAATTCATCTTTTATTTGAGAATACTCTATGTCCTTATTCTGAAATTCTACTTTACTAACTTTCAATTCATTAACTAAATCAAGTTTAACTATTTGAGTGCTTTCAGTAGGTTTAAAATTACAAATAAGTTTACCTGAATAATAGGTACTATTGATATCTATATCTAAAGATAAATGATAGAATGAAACATCAATTTCACCATTTTTTTCCTCAATTAAATCATTTAAAGGTTTAGAAGAAGTTGAGATTTCAGTACAAAAACTCAACAATGTACAAGTGATTAATAATAAAAACAAGTTGAATAATTTTTTCTTTAGGTTCTTCATAAAGGCAGTAATATATAGGAATTAAACAATAGCCAATGCTATGCCATTATTTAAAAATTACAGTGATAATACAGTGACATATACAGCTAAGTAAAGTAATCATTAGTTGTATATATTCAAATATATATTATTTTTTAATATGAATCAAATTTATATAAACACAACTACTACAAAATAACCATAAATCGAAGAACTTAATCTAAAATCAACATCTTAACAATTGAATATTTAAAACCATACACATTTTGGTATGACGTGAGAGAAACATTCCGATTGTATCGGAATAAACTAAATTGAACGGATAAGTGAAGAGTAAACAATAACTTCGATAAAGAATGAATTAAGATTTTTTGTCGAAGTTATTGTTTACTCTTCACTAAAACGGATTTGAACAGATTTTTTGGCTCTTTATGATTCTATGTGGTTTACAGTAGCGGCTGCTTTAGCTGCCGTATGAGTTTGTG
>JBGCFH010000379.1:0-33316 GCA_045106825.1 Saprospiraceae bacterium
CTTGTTGATATAATGCTTCAAAAACTGTAAATAACGTTTCAAAATCTTCTTTACTTAGACCAAAAACACTTTTATATTGGTACTTTCCTTTTGTTTCGGTAAAGGCTGTTAATTTATCCATAATTCATTACTTTTAATTCAATGGATAAAGTCTTTATTTTTTACTAATTTTTCAAATTTATTTTTTTTACATATTAATAATTATAATTTGACAACTCTATTAAAACGCTATCATGTTTTTTTAAATAATCAACCGACAGAAGAACTTCGTTTGTCAAAACCTAATAATTTGAATACGGCTTATCCAATCGTTCAAGGACGTTATTATGCCAATCAATTATACAGTAGTCCAAAAGAAGAACAACCAATCATTTTTGACCAATTACTAAAACAATGCGAAAATTTGAATAAAAGTGAATTCTTCTTTGAGTTGATTCCGACTATTTTATTGTTAAAAAAAATGGATTGGATAGCAATTATATTTGATAACTATTACGATGAAATATTTGAAATTAATGATGCCAATAGATTGACTCATTTAGGTATTTTTCAAATTGCACAGGCTTTATTATTCATCAAAAACAGGAAATATAAAAGAGCTGCGAACGAACTGAAAAAAGTAAATATTGACTTAGCTTTTGATTCTTATATCGACTATATCACGTTGTTTTATTTGATTGCTAAATACCATTTACAAGAAGATAAAATAGGTATTAAAAATCAATATATTCGATTGACGAATAAGGTTGGTTTCAAGATATTTAGTACAGAAATTTTGGAAGATTACTTTGAACATTAACAGTAACAACCTCACTTTGGATGAGATTGTCACTAAGTTTTTAAGGCTACTAAGCTAGTTTAAGATTTTCAGCAGCGTCTCTTCCACGATTATTTACAATGTCAAACTCTAATTTGTCACCATCTGTTAAAGTATCAATACCCGATTTTTCAACTTCACTAACATGAACGAAAACATCTTTATCTCTACCATCAGGTTTTATGAAACCATAACCCTTTGATTCACTATACCATTTTACTGTTCCTGTAGGCATATTTTTTTTTTTTGATTTGAAAAATCAAAGTAACAGAAAAATATCGGTCTTTCACAATCTAATTGATTTTAATTCCATGAAATCAAGTAATACGCGCATTTCTATTCATTTAAATCTAATACTATTGTTTTTTTCGCCTTTTACGTTTTACCAATTCTTCAACATCATTAGAATACGTCCAAGTGATTTGATATTCCCAATTCGTGATATTGTTTCCAATGATTTCACTATTGCTATCTTCATCCGCTTCAAAGTAAACCTTGTTGTCTTCTTCAAATCGTTTGAACACCGGTTTTTTAAAAACCTTGCTAATCACTCGATCATGTACAACAATTACTTGATTGATAAATTGTAGTTTTTTCTCTGCTAAAGGCCAACGACCTCGATAACGATTATACATTTGCTCAGGCTTAAAGTCGCCTTTTATTTTTATAAAAAGTGTATTCGTATATTGTTGTTTTGCTTCATTAATATCTAAGGTTTCGATAGGTTTCCATTCTTCCAATTCTCCTTTTGATTTCAAAATATCCATCTTTTCGATGATACGAAGTATAGCTTTTTTGATTTGAGAAATAATATCACCATCATCAACACTAAAACGAATAAAATCACATTGAATCAATTTTTCAATTCCTTCTTGACGTGCTTTGTCTGCGTCTTGATTGTCTAAATGATGTGGTTCATCTACTTCTATTGCAAGGTCAATTTGTGGATAATACAAATCAATTAATGCATAATTTGAGTCAGAAAGCGGAACATAATGTTGTGTAAGCGGTTTGAGTTCACGCAATCTTTCATCATGCAGTAAGGCAGTAATGACAAAGTTTTCATGCTTCTTGACACGAAAATCTTTTTTGTTCTTTTTTAAATGAAAGGTACGTCGGATTTGCTCTATATAATGTTCGTATTTCCAATCTTCCATGATAAATAGTTTTATATTTGGTTTCGTTTG
This sequence comes from Saprospiraceae bacterium, assembly GCA_045106825.1. Lineage (GTDB taxonomy): Bacteria > Bacteroidota > Bacteroidia > Chitinophagales > Saprospiraceae > CAWVWD01. The sequence continues at coordinate 2,005 of JBGCFH010000379.1, forward strand.
GTAGAATAAATATAAAGAAACAAAGCAAAATAATTAAAAAAGATATTTATATAAACAAAAAAATGACAAATCTAAACAGGTAGATAGGTAATCTATAACATTGTCAACAAAAAAAATCGAGTAACTTTCGTTACTCGATTTTAGTGTGTTCATCATAGTTAATTCGCGTGTGTTCAAGTTTTGGGAACTGAATCTGCGTGTGTTCAAAGCGTGTTCAATGTTTTTTAATCAATTGTAATTTGTGATGGTGTTCAAATAGTGTTTTTGTTAAAAGTGTTGTGTTCAAAATTAATGTGTTCGTGTTGTTTGTTCGTTTTTGTTACTTCAAATATGCAATCATCTTCAAAACATTCCTAACGACTTTATTCCAAAAGACCATTCAAGCGAGTAAACGTGTGATTCAATAGATTTAACGAAAGTTTCTGTTGAACAAAAATATTCAATAAATAACAAATGGCTTTCATTTTGAGAAATGAAAGCCATTTGCATGAAAGTTTTAAATTCCATTCATTTAAAAATCATTCGTAATATAATCCCCTAAATTATAATTGACGACAGCATATAAAGTTGCTAATGCTAATGCTTTTGCCTGATCTTCTTCAAATTCCATTTTCATGGTATAATGATTTTCTAATTTATCATAGACCGAAAAGTAAGTTACCTTAAAAGCACTCAAAATATCTTTACGAAGCGGATCAGCTGCAATGTTACGTTCTACGGCATTTAACAAATTCGTATTCCACATTTCGTATAGTTCCTGTTCTGGTAATGATATTTTTTGTGGATTTAAGTATAACTCCGTACGACGTGCTTTATAAGCTTGTAATTCTGCTGCATGATTTTCTAATCGTTGAACATCCGATAACAAATCCATATCTTGAGCCATTGCTTTTAGGATTCGTACTTCTTTGATATTCTCAAAACCTTCACAATCCGTAAACTCTGGAGGTGTCAAACCTGCAAAAGCTTGTGATAATTCATAATTATGATCTTTTACCATCCAACAAGGAATCGTTGGGTTATCATCGCTCACTTGTGCAACGTAAGCATAATGTTGAAGAATCGTTTGAACATCATTATATGTATATTTTTTAGTGTAATCAAATCTTGCTTGACCACCAAAATTGCTATAAGCTTGACTAATTGCATCATTCATCAAAAAGTCAATTTCACGACCGCTTGGCGCTGTTGCTTTATTGGTAAAGTATAAAAATGCCAAATAAACCTTAGCAATTGGATGATTGAACTTTTGTAAATTCTCAGCCGCAATTGTTGGATTAAATTCAATTAACTCAATATTTCCTTGAAGAGTTTCGACATCACCTCTTGCCGTTGCAACCGTAGGTTCATCAATGGTACGAGTTGCATAGAGTTGATACATTTCGCTATTATCCTGAAACTCTTTTAATCCATTTCGAGTATCATCATTATAAACACCATTTACATTTCCTTTGAATTTTTTGCTATCTTTCAATGCTTCTTGCAATCCTGCTACCGAAGCTTTCGCTTTTGTTGGATCACCATTATTAGTGCCGTTTTTAGTCGTATTGTTTGGATTGTTATTTGGATTTGAATTCGGATTGATTTTAGGAACTGATGGTGTTTCATAAGTTTCTACAACTTCTCTTGTTACCATTTTTCCCAATTTCAAATAATTTTCCTCAAATGTAGTTGTAGGTTGTAACCAAACCATATCTGTATCTTTCATAAATGCGGACGGAAAACCATTTGCTCTTGCTTTATCTAAGGCGATTTTTGCACTCGTAATATCTGCATAAAACCCTATCAAAACTCGAACCTCGTTTTGTTTGATATGTAAATGAACCTTTCCTAATGCTTTTGCATTGGTCAAATCCACCTTTTCGCCAATTGTATAAGAGCCTAATTGAACCGTTTTTACTGTTTTTGAATCATCAATAGTGTTCGTGACAATAAATGCATCTGTATAACCTCTTTTCTGTATTTTTTTTAAATATTCATCTGCTGTAGCTTTATCATCGAACTTACTCACCATGACTTTTTTGAGTCTACTATTTGGTACATCTTCTAAGTAAACCATTCCTAACGCTGTCAAGAATTGAAAGTGTTCGGCTTGAGGTTCAGAAAAAGCTCCTATTTGAATCGAATAAATTTCTTTCGGAGCATTCATTGCCATTGATTGAAAGGCAAATAATAAGGTTAATAATAATATTCCGCTAAAGCGTTTCATACTCATCGTTTTTTAAGATAGTTTTCAGTTATAAATTGTAGTCAGTGTAGTTTTAAATATTCCAATGAAAATATAAAATCATGTCGATTTTTTGACATTCCGACAACTCGGTGATTGGTATATTTTTAGATGATATTATGTTTTTGTTTTATATAACCTTCTTAAAATTAAGGAATTATAAACATTTCTTAAAACTTTAAAGGCAATTTTGATGCCTTTTTGATTCTAAATAATAACCAAACCCTTTTATAAGACGTAAAATTGCTCAAATGACACTTTTGCATTTTCATATTCTGTTTTTGAAGATTGACAATGATATTAATAAAAATTGGTATAGAATTTTATTAATCAATATGTTATAAATATTATTTTTATTAATAAATATTCAAACAACCAAAAACACCAACACAATGAAACAGATATTTGCTTCTATTTTAACTTTTTTTAATACAGGAATTGGAAAATTATTCACAGCTATTATTTTAATCAGTGGAACATGGTTTATTACAATCAACTCAGAAAATATTTCCAATAAAATCCAACAATTAACGACAACACAAATTGATGAAAAAACGGAAAAACCAATTGAGACGGACTTGGAAGAAGGAAATAAAAATGGAACTTTAAAAGCTATTAGTCCAAGAATTCCAACAAATAAGGAAGCGACTTGGATTTATCATAATAATGAAGAACGTAGAGAAATTAACGCTGAAGGTTTGGGCAGATGTTACGACATTCGCAATATTGACCCAATCAATTGGTCAGGCGAAACTTTAAAATCTGGGCAACGTGCATCAGCAATTGCTTTAGTTCGTGACGATAGCAGAAGACCTGCACGACACAATAATAAAGATTATGTTGTACCAAAAGGCGTTGTATTTACCAGTGAAATCATTGGTGATTCGGAAGCAGAAAGTAAGTTTGCAGCGACTTCATTTGAGTTTGAAAATGATGTTTTATCCTCTTACAAAGTAAAAGCAAAAGTACCGATGAAAGGTTCTGCCAAAGTCAGTGCAGCCTTTCACGATGTAAATTCTACGTCAAGTAGCAACAATACATTATTTGCATTTTCAAAAATGTATAAGCAATATTATAAATTAGATTTATATTTTGATGATCCTGCACACGAACATTATATAGATATGAGATTTTGGCAAGGTGTCAATGAATTAGGTGATGAATTATCGGTAGATGAATTTATCAAAAAGTTCGGTACACACTACGCTTCGACGACTTATTATGGTGGGAATTTCTTTCAACGTCGTTCTATCAGTCAATCACAATACGCTTATTATGAATCAAGTGAAAGAGATTTTAAAGCCGATGTAGAAGGCACAATTAAGAAAGTAAAATTCGATGTCGGAACGGTTCAACAAAGCAGAAATAGCTTAGGAGAAACGGAACGAGTTGAAATGAGTGCTGCGAAAATTTTTACGGTTGGCGGTGATTTGAATCAAAATGAACCGGAATTATGGTCAACTTCTGTATTAGAAAATTTAGCAGTTGTAAAAGTTAAATTGACTCGGTTGTCAGATTTATTAACCACTAAGAACTTTCCAAATGTCGAAGATATTAAAACGAAAAAAGCTATTTTAGAAGCTGCAATTTTGAAAGCAGAACAAGAAGCAACTGCAAACCAAAGCAAACAACAATCACACAACTTTTTTACAAAGAAACCAGTTAAATTCCGTTTAACAGCGACTTATATAAAATGTCGTGGACACGGAAAAGGCGAACCAGGACAAAACAGCGAATATTTTGGTACAATAAATATTGGCTTGTTTAACCGTAATGGCTCAAAAATAATTTCAAAACCTGTATTTAATAAAAGTAAAAAGAACAAAGTTACTTTATCAAAGAATCAGGCTTATGATCTCAATAAATCTATTACATTGACGATTTCTCCATCAGATTTGGCGAAAGGTTACGCCAGTGTATATGGAAGTTTAAAAGAAATAGATTGGTCAGATATTCCACTATCGTCATTAAGTCAACATGAAAGCAAATGCAAAATTTCATATAGAAATGCTTTAGATGTTCCTGTTAAAAAATTAGTTTCGATGACAACTGAATATGGTGACAATGTGGAATTGCACTATGTTTTGGAACGGATTAATTAAAATTATTTTCCTTCGGAATCTCTATTTTCAAACAAGATTCCGAAGGAAAATAAGCTATTGCTCGCTGAAAGTACCTTTTTTGACCTACTTTCAGCGAGTAATAGGATTTATATTATTGGCTATTGAAAAAAATATTCATTCCAAAATCATTACTTACTAATCCTAAACTATGTTTATTATGCTTCAATCCAAAAGTTGTAATAAAAACTAATTGTACTTGTTTTTTTGTCTTCGTTGTTTCTTGAAAAACACGAATTTTATCTCTTAATTTTTGAGCATAATCTTTAGTAATCGTAAATTCAACATTATAAAATTTGACTTCACACAAGTTAATAATATGGTCATTTCTATCAATCACCAAATCGATTTGACTACCTTTTTCTTCCTTATTTCCTTGCTTAAAAAAGGACGAAGTTGTACTATAAACGCCATTAATTTCTAATGCTTTTTTAATGTTTTCAACGTGTTTTAAGCAGATATTCTCATAAGCATAGCCACACCATATTTTGTACGATTGCGTTTGACTTAGACTTGTCCAATTTGGCAAGCTGTGTAAATTCTTTTCTATAAATCGTAAATAAAACAAAGAATATTCATCAATCAACCGATAGATTTGTCCCTTTTTCTTTTTGCCAAAAGGCGGATAAATTGTAATAAATCCCGACTGATTTAATTCATCTAAAACTTTAGTTAGTCGTCCACCATCAGGCAATTTCGTGGTTTTCAAAATTTCATTTCGATTCATACCACTTTGCTTTGTTGCCAATGCTCGAATAATTGCTACATGATAGTCAGAACGCTGAAACAACGCAGGATAAAGGCTTAGAAACTCATCATGTAATAATCCATCTTCACTAAAACAAATTTGATTGATATTTTGAGCAGCACTTTTTCCACCTTTTAGTTCTTTTAAATAATGTGGAATTCCGCCCATAACCATATACAATTGTATCAGTTGATAATGGTCAAAATAAACCGAACGATTCTCAAGATAAGCTTCCATTTCTGCCAAAGAAAACGGTTGTAATCGAATCCGTCGAGTTACTCGATTATGCAAACCACCTTTATCTCGCAATATTTTATTAATCATCCAAGAAGCAGCTGAACCGCACAAAACAACCACAATCTGTTGTCGAACCGCCCAAGAGTTCCAAAAGTAACTTAGTCCTTTTAGGAAATTAGATTTTTGCGTTGCCATCCAAGGCACTTCATCAAAAAAGACAACTACTTTTCTATCATATTTTTGCTCTCGAAGTAATCGAACTAACTGAAAAAAAGCATCTAACCAGTCTTTAGGCGTTTCAATTTTTTCATTTGGAAAAAACTCAATCAACCGTTCTCGAAAGTTTAGAATTTGTTCGGTTTTGTCTGCATTTTGAATACCAGATATTTCAAAAACCATTTCGTCTTTATAGACTTCTTGTATTAAAAATGTCTTGCCAACTCGTCGCCTTCCAATAATAGAAATCATTTCTGCTTCATCAGAAGTCAGTGCTGATTTCAATACCTCAATTTCTCGTTTTCGACCAATTAATCTTGTTGCCATTTTCTTCTTTTTAATTTATTTCCCTTCGGAATCTACCAAATATACAAAGATTCCGAAGGAAAATAAATCGCATTTCAATTATTGACACAAAAAAAACGTGTCGATTTCAAAAACCAACACGTTTTTTCACATATAAAAATCAGCGTTCATCCGCTAAATCCGTTTAATCCGTGTTCTCATCAAATTAAACCTTCTGCCAAGAACGCCACAACAAAAACGCTGAAACTGCCGAAATCGCAACACCAATCAACGCATTCATCGTTTGTCCATATAAGAACAATCCAGTTGTAAATAAAATACCATAAACCAAGAAAATTCCAGCGAACATTCCCGATAATTCCGTTGGTAATTGACCAGTTGTCACATCGCTTCCCTTGATTTGTTCTTCCGCAATCGCTTGATTAATCACAGGTTTCCAACCATTTGAATGTGGTTTGATTAACTTATAAAAATCAATCAACGTCTTACGGTCAACAGGTTTTGTCATTAGCGTTACCGCAATCCAACCGACCGTTGTAATCGCTACACTTAACAATAATTCAACATGTCCTTCAAGTGTGCCTTTCGGCAAAACGAACTTGAAAATTATTGCGACAAGCAAAGAAATTACCATTGCAGCAATTTCACTATACGCATTGATTCGCCACCAAAACCAACGTAAAATAAACAACAAACCAGTTCCAGCACCCATCAAGACAATAATTCCAAACGCATCTTTTGCACTATCTAAATACAACGCTACAAATGCGGACAAAATCATCAAAACAACCGTAGAAAGACGACCTAACGAAACCAACTTTTTCTCACTCGCTTCCGCATTGATAAAACGTTTGTAAAAATCGTTGACAATGTAAGATGAACCCCAATTCAAGTGTGTAGAAATAGTTGACATAAACGCAGCAACCAACGAAGCCACAACGATTCCCAATAAGCCTTGCGGCAAATAAGTCAACATCGCAGGATAAGCCAAATCGTCATCAATTATACTTTCGTCAATATCAGGAAAAGCCGTTTGAATCGACTCCAAATTCGGAAATACAATCAACGATGCCAATGCAATCAATATCCAAGGCCAAGGACGTAACGCATAATGTGCGATATTAAAAAGTAACGTCGCACCAACGGCATTTTTTTCATCTTTTGCAGACAACATTCTTTGAGCGATATATCCGCCACCACCAGGTTCGGCTCCAGGATAATACGCTGCCCACCATTGTACCGCCAACGGAATAATCATCAACGTTACCAAGGCTTCTGTATTGCTAAAGTCAGGAATTAAATCCATTTTCCCAACTACATTTTCGTGCGTTACTAAGGCTTCCAAACCACCAACTTGTGGCAAATTCACAATTACAATTGCTGCCCAAACTGTTCCAATCATGGCAATGATAAATTGGAAAAAATCGGTTAGAATAATACCTCGTAAACCACCAATTGCAGAATACGCAACCGTAATCACGGAAGCGATTAATAAGGTTTGTATTGGTTCGAGTCCAAGTAAAGTGCTACCAATTTTTATTGCCGCAAGGCAAACCGTCGCCATCACCAAAACATTAAAAACAACACCTAAATACAACGACCGAAAACCACGTAAAAATGCCGCTTCCTTTCCACTATATCGCAGTTCATAAAACTCCAAATCGGTCAAAATTCCTGAACGTCGCCACAATTTTGCATAGACAAAAACGGTCAACATTCCTGTAATCAAAAATGCCCACCAAACCCAGTTTCCTGCAACACCATCTTTACGAACTAAGTCTGTGACTAAGTTTGGCGTATCAGCCGAAAACGTCGTTGCGACCATCGAAACACCTAAAAGCCACCAAGGCATATTCCGTCCAGAAAGGAAAAAATCTGCGGAACTCTTGCCGCTTTGTCGTGAAACGATGATACCAATTAGCAAAGAAATCACTAAAAAGCCACCGACAATCGACCAATCTAATGTTGATAAAGTCATTATTTTGAAGTATTAAATATTAGTTATTAAGTATTATTTGGTTGTATTATTTTATATAAAATCACAATCTAAAAAATTCAACCTATTTCCGTCATTCCGTACTTGATACGGAATCTCCTGAACATTTAAGTTATTCATTCGCACTAAGATGAAGATAAATCTTGTCATCCAATGAATATCAAACAATCATTTTAGAATCAAACCAACATTTTCCTAAATCAATTGTGGTAATCGTGACAAAGGCGGCAAAGGCGTGCCTTTGCCCTACGAGATGGTGAATTTGTTGGTTTGTCTATGAATTTAAAATTTAACTTCTGTTGGACGAAAAATTTACATTATTTCTTATTCAAACTGATTAACCATAAAGCTTAGGAGATACTGAAACAAGTTCAGCATGACGGAATTTTTTTTGGTTATTTAGTTTGATTTGTCATAATCGTCAATTCGATAATTAACAATTAACAGTTCACAATTATCAATTCACCACAATTTCATCCACAAACAACCAAGCTGGATTTCCTCCACCTTGTCGTCCTTCTGGAATCATTCCATAATTTTCAAAAACGACTTTCAAATATCGAGTTTGTTTATCTTTTAAATCAAACTTCGTTGTTACTACTTTTTTGCCTGTTTTTTTGATTTCTTGTTGGTAAATTTCCTTGAAATTTTCGCCATCACTTGATATAAATAATGTAACTGATTTTGGCAAATAAATCCATTGTCCTTCACTATCGAAATTGCGAAAAGCAAAGTCTGTAATTTTTATTTCTTCTCCAAAATCAATAATTGCTTCGCAGTTTTTGCCATCGAAACCGAGCCATTCTGTACCGCCAAAACGTTCATTGCTGCCAAAAACACCATTGATAATTGACGCATTTCCGCCACCTTGATACTTGTTGTGTGGTTGTTCTTTAAACGTAATTTTTTTACCAGCAGCTTTGTGTATTTCAAACGTTTTTTCCCAACCTCGACCGACGATTTTGCCATTTGAAAAAGTTTGTGCTTTTATCGTTGTTGTTTTGCTTATCGCAATATTGTTGTCGTACAAAGTCGAACTTTCTGACGGTTTGCTGCCATCTGTTGTATAATAAATTACGGCTACAGCTTGTCCCGATGCCTCGGTGGCCAATGTAGAAAGTGCTAAGTTGACGATTCCGTTTTCGGATTCTGTTTGACTATCAATTTCGTATAAATGATTTGCCGAATTAATGCCCATCAATTGCAATCGCTCAATATGTGTGGTAATTCTTGGTATAAATTTATCAAAATTTTTGACTTTTTTTGCACTCCAAGCCACTTCTGACAACGCACAAAGACGAGGAAACGCCATATAATGCAGTTTTTCCTTCGTCGGAATGTATTCTGTCCAAAGATTCACTTGTGTTCCTAAGATATATTTGGATTCTGCTTCCGTCAAATCTTCAGGAATTGGCTCAAATTCATACACCTTTTTTAAGGGTAAAAATCCACCGATTGCCAATGGTTCATCAGCGTGTGTACTTTGGTAATAATCCAAGTAACAGTGCGACGTTGGCGTCATAATCACATCGTGTTTTTGTTTTGCCGCTTCGATTCCGCCTTCCATTCCTCGCCACGACATTACGGTTGCGTTCGGTGCTAATCCACCTTCGAGGATTTCGTCCCAACCGATGATTTTTTTGCCTTTTGAGTTGATGTATTTTTCCATTCTTTGGATAAAATAACTTTGCAAACCGTGTTCATCTTTCAAGCCTTTTTCCTTGATTAATGCTTGACAAAACGCACTTTCTTTCCACTTTGTCTTCGGACATTCATCGCCGCCAATGTGAATATATTGACCAGGAAATAATTCCACCACTTCATCAATTACATTTTCCAAAAACTCAAAGGTTGCTTCGGTTGGGCAATAGACATTATCCGAAATTCCCCAAATTTGCATGACCTCAAATTGTCGATTTGGTTCACAAGACAACTCAGGATAAGCCGCAAAGACGGCTTGTGCGTGTCCAGGCATTTCGATTTCGGGAACGACTGTAATATAGTTTTTCGCTGCATAAGCCACGACTTCCTTAATTTCTTCTTGTGTGTAAAATCCACCGTATTCTTTGCCATCAAATTGATGTGGCTGATCATTGTAATGTCCGACCAACGTTTGTTTTCTTTTGCTACTGACTTCCGTCAATTTTGGATATTGTTTGATTTCGATTCGCCAACCTTGATCTTCGGTCAAGTGCCAATGAAAATGATTGATTTTGTGATAGGCTAATTGGTCAATAAATTCTTTCACGGTTTCTACATCAAAGAAGTGTCGAGCGACATCTAAATGCGTTCCTCGATACTTGAAACGTGGTTCGTCAGCGATTTCTACGGCAGGGATTTTCCACGATTTAGCTTTTGTGACTTCCTTACTTTCAAATTTTTGTGCTTGTCCCGAGAACTCGGTGGGTAATAATTGACGTAAAGTCTGCATCGCATAAAATAAACCATTTTCTGTTTTGGCTTTCGCCAATATTCGGTCATTGGACACGCTCAAAGTATAACCTTCATAATGTTCAATACTTTCGTCAATTTCGAAAATGATACAGTTTCGAGTCCTATCATTGGTCGTCGAGGTTTCGGGATAAACGAAAGCCAAATCAAAATCGGTTGCTTTTTTTACTTTTTCAATAAAGCGTTGAGCAATATTTTCTGCGGCTTTTTCGGTAACGATTTTGGTATCTTTATTAAGTTCGAAACTGCCATTTTTTGCGATTAATTCTATTGGGAATGGAATTAAATTATAAATATTTTCAGCGTTTTCTGAATTGATTTTTGTTGTTTTATTACAACTTATAATTAATAAAAGTAAAATTGGTAATGAAAATATAATTCGGTTCATAGCTTTGGATTTTGGTTTGTTGAGATTAACTGAAATCTCAAATTTAATTATTTTCCGTTAAGATGACACCGTAATTATATAAAAATGGTGCAATTCACAAATTGCACCATTTTTATAATAAACTTCTATATTTTTTCTTTTTAAACACGAATTTCTTCTAACTGTTTTCCATTTATTTTTACAACTTCGTCTTCAAAAAAACCTTCTTTTCGCATCCATTCATCATTATAGATCTTCTCCATATAGCGAGATCCATGATCGTGAAATACAGCAACGACAACGCTATCATCATCAAATCTATCTTTTAGTTGATGTAAACCTTGTACAACTGCACCAGTTGTATATCCGACCAGCATTCCTTCTTGTTGAGTTACTTTTCTGGCACGAAGTGCCGCTTCTTTATCAGTTACTTTCTCAAAGAAGTCTACTTGTTTGAAGTCTAAAGAGTCAGGAATTAAGTTTTTTCCTAAACCTCCAATTCGATAAGAATAAATTTCATTTTCATCAAAAATACCAGTTTCGTGATATTTTTTAATGACAGAACCATAAGCATCAATTGCTAAAACTTTGATATTAGGATTTTGTTCTTTTAAATATCTTGCTGAACCTGAAATCGTTCCGCCAGTTCCAGAAGCAGCAACTAAATGCGTGATTTTACCTTTTGTTTGTTCCCAAATTTCTGGGCCGGTTGTATGATAATGTGCGTCTGTATTATTGGTATTAAAATATTGATTAATGTAGATAGAATTTGGTGTTTCTCGATGAATACGTTTTGCTGTTTCGTAATATGAACGAGGATCATCCGCAGGAACAGATGCCGGACACATATGCACTTCTGCACCCATAGCTTTTAAGTAAGCAATTTTATCTTTTTTAGTTTTATCACTTACAGCTACAACACAACGATAACCTTTGACGATTGCCATCATACATAAGCTAAATCCCGTATTTCCAGATGTTGTTTCTACGATAGTTGCACCTGGTTTTAGAACACCTTCCCGTTCTGCTTTTTCGATGATGTATTTAGCAATTCTATCTTTTGCAGAATTACCAGGATTTGCACCTTCCCATTTTGCATAAAAGGTTCCGTGCAATCCTTCAACACATTTATTAATGCGAATTAAAGGTGTTTTTCCGATTGTTTCGGTGATATTATTATAAACTCTATTTTCCATATTTTTTGTATTGAACGCAAAACCGTTGAAACGCAGAGTTTTGATTGCTTGTCAACGTTCTACTATCTTGACCAAGGTTTTAAGCTGTTATGAATGAGTTCTAAATGTTGTATTGAAACATTTTCATTTTTAAAAAACACAAAGCCAATTTGATGAAAATCCAAAGTCAATTTTGTTTTAGGATGACTTTTTGCCATTTCCCAGATACTTGTATTTCCAATGTGTTTGTTAGTAATAATAATCACACTGTCTTCTTCCAAATACGTCAAAACCTCTACAAAGGTAGCAACTGTATCATTATGTTGTACTTTCAAATCAATAATTACTACGTCAATTGACGGTAAAATGGTTTTCATATTGACAATAGAATCCAATGTTCTACTATTTGTTACTGCTGTTTGCCAATCTTGATTATTAACATAACTTTGAAGTAAAGAAGCCCAAAGCTCGTGTGGCTCAATAATGTGTAAGGTAGAATTAGCAATAGCTTGAAGCATCCAAACACCATTTAATCCTCCTCCAATTTCTAAAATATTTTTATACTCAAACGTTCGAGCAAAATAGAACAATCGCTGTCCAATATCTTTTGAAACTTTTAATTGATGATAAATATCATTTACCGCAATTTCTTTACCTTGCCAAGGTGTTTTTTTCTTAAATTGTTTTAACCAAAAGGCTAAACCTTTCATATCGTCAAAGGCATAATAATATCTATCGTCTTCCCAGATTTCCTCCAAAAACGTTTTGGCGAAAGCCGACTTTGTATTATTTTTTGTTTTAGCCTTTAAGTAATATTTGATGTAATTGAGCATTTTTATGTTCGAGTGTTTGAATGTTTAATTGTTCGAGTGTTTCGTATATGAAATTAAAACTTTACATCTAATCTCAATCCGATATTTCGAGGTGCTTCCAACAATCCTGGTCGTAACATCAATTCATTATTAAATAAATTATTGCAAATAAATGAAGCCTTGAAATTATCGGTAATTTGATAACTAACTCGAACATTCGTGATTGCTGTACCACTTTGATTTGCTTCTCGATATTCTTGTACATTTGGAATAACTAAGTTAAAAACATTGTCAATTGCTTCCATGTAACTCGTATATAATATCGCTAAACCTACTGAGAATCCTTCGTAAGTTCCTTCAATATCTAACTTTCCAGTGTGTCGAAAACGATATTTCAAGACATTGTAATCTGCGGAAGAAAGGATAGAATCTTGTGTGGTAAACTCTTGAAAAACTGGATTTGAATAATTATATCCTGCCAAGATATTGGTTTTAACTTTACCAAAATAGCCTTGTCCTGCTATACTTGTTTCGATTCCAGTGATTCGAGTATCTCCAATATTGACAGATTGAAAACCTAAAATTGGTGCATTTGCATCTTGTCCACCAAATGTAAACTCCATCATATCATTATATTCCATCCAAAATGCGGCAACATCTAAAAATCCATTCCATTTAGATATTTTAAACCCTTGCTTTACACCGATTTCTGCACTCCAACCAGTTTCAGAACGCAATAATGGATTTTGTAAAATTGGAACAGAAACTTGTCCTGCACCGATTTGTGTAGAAATAAACTTCTCGGCAACAGTCGGAAAACGATAACCTTGACCAAATGATGCCCGAAAATAGGTAAATTCTGCGGCTTGATAATTTGCTCCGAAACGAAAAACTGGTTTTGCTTCTCGTTCGTCAGTAGTTACGATTGTATCGCCTATTTGAGTAATTAAAGTCGGATTAGAAATCGTGTTGATTTCATATCTTGCTCCAAATGACAAATTTAGTTTATCAAAAAACTTTTTATCAGCTTGAAGATATAATGCTGAATTTGTTGTAGTATAAGCCGTATCGCCATACAATTCGCCTTCAGAAGCCGAGTGCATACCGACCAAACCTGTTGTTAAGACTAAGTTGTTGTCAAATCGTCGTTGAAATTGATATTCACCGTATAATAAATCGGAGAAAACCGAATTTCCATCTGTATTATTATTATTGACACCATAATAACGTCCCATGAATTTGTGACGATTGTCATTTTTATCAAAATAAGTTACAAACGGATCAATGAAATAACGAGTGATTTCGCTCGAAAAATCCGAACCCGTAGATGGCAAATAAGCACCAGTTGAGTCATTTGCCCAAAAGAACATATTACCACTTTCGCCAGTTGTTAAGTTGGCATGAACGCCAAAATTTAATCGATCTGTTACACGATAACGCAAACTGGTATTAAAACGAAAATAATCAACAAAAACCGCTCGACTTGGCCCTTCTTCTTTCAAGTAACTTGCACCTAAAACGACATCTAATTTACCGAATTTTTGGCGATGTGCGACCGAAATCCCTGCGTCATAACGCAATGTATCATTCCACCATTTTTTTTCTAAATCTTTTGGATTTAAATATTGTGTACCAAAAGTCGAAACAGTGGTCACTGGTTCTTTTTTGGCGTAAGCCGTTCGGATATTGATGATTCCGTTCATCGCTGACGAACCATACAATGCTGAAGCTGCACCTTTGACGATTTCAATTTGTTCGATATTTTCTAATGAAATATCGTTCCAGTTCGGAAAACCAGCATCTGCTTGTAACGCTGGAATATCATTTATTAATAATAAAACTCGACTTCCTGCACCATATGAATAACCTGAACCGCTCCGAATGTTCGGTTGACCATCAATAATATTTACGCCAGGTACTTTTTCTAAACCAATATCTAAGGTTGTAGCATTGGCGTTTGCGATAAGTTCTGGTTTTAATATTTCGAGTGAAACGGTGACTTCGCCTAATGGTTTTTCAAACTTTCCACTGGTGACGGTTGCAGTGTTTAGAAGTGTTACCGTTTCTATCATATTAATATCTAACGTAACGGTTTCCATAGCATTAAAAAAGATTTCTTTGATAACCGTTTCGTAACCGATGTAAGAAAAGATTACTTCTTGACGTATATTTTCGGTTGTTATTTCTATTCGATAAAAACCATTAATATCAGTTATTGTACCGCTTCCATCACTTGCCTTTACTGTAACACCAATCATCGGTTCACCATCTGACGTAACTGTTCCTTCACAATAAGTATTCGTTTGTCCAAAAACAATTATTGTCCAAAAAAGTAATACTAAACTCAAAATAGAACGAAGATTGATAAACGGTTGATTATCAATTATATACTGAAAGATTGTAAACTTGCTTTTCATTTAGTTATAGCTTTGGTGATTAATTCGCCTAATAAACATCAACTAATGTACGGTTTTTTGTGGAATTTGAAGTAGTTGAGCTTTAAGTTCACGTTTCGCTGAAACGTAAAATAGAAATCACAATTGTTAAATTTTGCTTCGCCAAATACTTTTTTTACGCAGATTTTCTAATAATTGGTAAAAAAATTGATTTTTTTAATGAAAAATCTGCGTGAAATGATTGTTTTGTAAGGCAAAACAGAATATTTTTATTTTTTAATTTAATGCCTATTCCCTTAATATCAGCGAAACATGATTTTCATTTTACGAAAGTTTCGTTTAAAACGTTTGAATATTTTGTTGCTTGGTAATAGAAAATAATTACACAATTTCAGTTTTTTTAAAGACCTCTTTTGACATCTCAACACTCTTGATTCACAATGTGAATTATACATTTCACATTTTATTCTTATTCACTTTCCAACTTTTTTTCTAATTTCGGTTATTCATTGATTATTCGACAGGATAAATAAGGTTTTACAGGATAAAATCTATATCTACATATTCATAAAAATGACAAAAAAACGCAAACAAAAAAGTTCAAAACAACGAAGCGAACAGCCAAGAAAAGCAACTCAAAAAGTTGCTTCTAATCCTTTTTTTACGAATAAAAAGCTACATCTAATCATCCTTTTTGTATTTGGTCTCTTATTGTATGCCAATACAATTGGACATGACTACACCGTTGACGATTCGATTGTCATTACAGATAATGATTTTGTGAAAGAAGGTTTTGGAGGAATTGGTAAAATATTAGGAAACGACACTTTTTTAGGATTTTTTAAAGTAGAAAAAAGTTTGGTAGCTGGAGGTCGTTATCGTCCGTTATCGTTAGTGACTTTTGCGATTGAATATCAGCTATTTGGCGAAAACCCAACTGTTAGTCATTTTGTGAATGTTTTGTTGTACGCTTTGACAGGAATGTTATTGTATCTCGTTGTTTTACAGTTGTTTAGAAACAAACGACCGACAGAAGCTCATTTCGTTGCGTTTGTTACTGCAATGTTATTTTTAGCACATCCGATTCATACAGAAGCTGTTGCAAACATTAAAGGTCGGGATGAAATTATGGCTTTGTTAGGAAGTTTAGGAGCATTATATTTTGCATTACGATATGCGTTTAAAGGTCAAGTTTCACAGTTAATATTGGCAAGTATTTGTTTCTTTTTAGGGATTTTATCCAAAGAAAATACGATTACATTCTTAGCGGTTATTCCGTTAGCGATGTATATTTTTACGAAAGTGAATACTGCAAAAATCGGAATAACAACTGGTGTTTTAGTCGTTTTTGCAGCGTTGTTTTTGATTTTACGAAGTACGATTCTGGGCGATGCAGCGAGTTTTTCTGCGAATACAAATATGGAACTCATGAATAATCCATATTTAAAATGGAACGGTTCGCAATATGTTGCCTTTACGGCAATGGAAAAATTCGGAACTATTTTTTATACGTTAGGAAAATATTTGGTGTTGATGATTTTTCCACATCCATTAACACACGATTATTATCCAGCGCAAGTTCCGATGATGACGTTTGGTGATTGGCAAGTGATTTTTACGTTATTGGCGTATTTAGGTGCTGGAATTTATGCATTGGTGCGTTTGCCAAAAAAAGATCCGATTGCGTTTGGGATTATTTATTTCATTGCGACATTGTCAGTTGTTTCCAATTTGGTTTTTCCAATTGGTACAAATATGAGTGAACGATTTTTGTTTATGCCTTCGGTCGGTTTGTGTTTGATTGCAGCGATTTTATCGTATAAATTAGTGGATAAGCGTTTGGTTAACTTTGGTGATTTGAAGTTGGCTTTACCAATTTTAGCGTTGTTCTTAATTGGATTTTCATTAAAAACAATTGTACGAAATATGGCTTGGAAAAACAATTATACGTTGTTTTCAACCGATATAAATACGTCTACAAACTCTGCAAAATTGAATAATGCAATGGCGGGAATCACGACAGAAGAAGCGAACAAACCCGAAAATGCAGCCCGAAAACAGCAGATGCTCAACGATGCAATTCGTTATGGTTTACAAGCTCGAACGCTGCATCCGACTTATGCGAATCCGAATGTGATTATCGGAAATGCGTACACTTATATGGGCGAATATGCGAAAGCGATTGAGTTTTATGATTATACTTTACGAATTACTGGTCAAGGTTCTTCTGACCATCAGAATGCATTGAATAATAAACAAATTGCCTTGTCAAATATGAACTCTAAAGAAGTCGAACAACAAGGTCAATTATTGCAGCAACAAAAATTTGCGGAAGCAATACAACTGGGCGAAAAATTGATAGCGGAAGGTAAAACTTCTGTCGCTTTATTTGGTCAACAAGGTGCCGCTTATGGTGCAACTGGTCAGCATCAAAAAGCGATTGAAATGTTCCAAAAAGTATTGGCTTTAGATGCAAATAATGCTCAAGGTTATTTAAATTTAGGCTTTGCATATCAAGCGTTAGGCGATGTAGCGACTGCAAATACTAACTTTGAAAAAGCGTATGCTTTAGATCCGAATTTGAGACCGAAATAGGCAGTTTTCAGTATGCAGTTGGCAGAAAAAAATCAACAATTAATACAGGTTTTCTTCACGGCTTTCGCCAATAAAGACCTCGATACAATGCTTGATTGTTATCACAAAAATGTGATTTATGATGATGTTGGTTTTGGAAAACAAGAAGGCGAAAAAGCGAAAAAAGTTTGGCGATTCTTGATTCAAAATGTTGATAAGAATGCTATAATTACGTTTTCTAATATTCAAATATCAGCATCAACAGGTCAAGCAAATTGGACAACAAAATATACATTTGGCAAAAGAAAAATTACAAATCAAATTACAGCAACTTTTCGTTTTCAAGATGGCAAAATTATTTATCACAAAGATGATTATAGTCTTTGGAAATGGTCACAACAAGCATTTGGTTTGATTGGTTTTTTGATCGGTTGGTTGCCATTGTTTCGTTGGTTGATTCGTTGGCAAATGCAGCGAAATTTACAGCGTTTTGTTAAGAACGAACTCGATAGTTCTCAAATGTAAAATCAATTTTTTTATCTGATTTTAAAACAACTTCTACTGGATAATCAACGGATTTTATCTTTGTCGGAAACCAATTTCGATCCAAAACGACACAAATAAACAAACCATTTTCATCGCCTAAAGGCTCAAAGTTTTCTCCGCCACTGACATAAGTATCAATTTCAATTGCTGTTTTTAATGCTTTAGCGAGTTTTGGAACATTGCTTGTCGGCAAACCGATTTCGCTGACATTTAACAAACTTTCAGCAGTAAATGGTTTATCGGTTGTGTTATCCAAATCATGTCTGGCAATCAATTCACCAATATTTCCAACCGAATCATAAAAATAAATAGCATGTGCGTTCCAATTTGGAAAATCGACTTTATCCGAGTTTTTATATATAATTGTGTCCGTTCGTTGACGAAGCCATTCACAAGCTACTTCGAATTGATTTTTAGGAATATTGATGGCATAATGATAGGTTGGATTTGTAGTTATTGATAATTTAAAAGTCAAAGTCGTTGTTCCAACATTAATAGACACGAAATTCTCCGTAGCTTTGAGGAGTTTTAATGATAATATATTTGTGTAGAAATCCTGAACGGTTTGTATATCATCGGTTTGAAGGATTATTTCATCGAATTTCATGCTTAATGAATTGTTATTTATGATAAAATTAAAACAATCCATAATCGAATAAGGTTATGTTTCCGTCTGAATAATAACTAAATTAAAATAATTATGTCCTCTGTTTTATCATGTTCGTATCGATTATTGGCGAAAGCCTGTACAAAACAAAAAAACGAACAGACAAACAAACTATCAAATATCATAACATTACAAGAAAATATTCAATTAACGATTGTTGATAACATTAATGCATGTAAAGATTGGAGTGCGATTTCAAGAAATCAATCACTTTTTTTACAACAATCTTATTTGAAAGCTATTGAAAGTTGTCCACCAAAAGATATGCAATTTGCATATTTAACTTTCTACAAAAATAATCAACCTTGTGGTATTGCTTACGCTCAAATCTTTAAATTTTCGACTTACGAAAGTTTGAAACATCATCGTAGTTTCAATGATGAAAAAGCGAAATTTTTACGCTTAAAAAAATGGGCAGCTCGTAAGATTGAATTTTATTCTATTGTTTGTGGCAATGTTCTGATGACTGGTGAATATGGTTATGCGTTTGATAACGAATTAATTAAAAAAGAAGAACAGTTTGAAATTGTTAATGAAGGTTTAGATGCTTTACGCAATAATTTAAAACAAAAAAATATAAATGCACCAGTAATTTTATATAAAGATTATTTTGAAAATAATCGTCAAGATATTGAAAATACCAATTTTGGAGAGTTTCAGATTCAGCCAAATATGGTTATTGATTTGGAAGAAGATTGGGAAAAATTTGAGGATTACTTGGCAGCAATGTCATCCAAATATCGTGTTCGTGCAAAACGTGCTTTTAAGAAAGCAAAAAATATTGAAAAAGAGGAACTGGATTTAGAAGAAGTACGAATGCATCAAGTGAAAATGTATGAGTTGTATCGAGGCGTTGTCGTGAGTGCGGGATTTAATGGTATTACGCTTCAACAAAATTATTTTACGAATCTAAAAGAGCATTTAGGAGATAAATTTAAAGTCATTGGATACTTTAAAGAAGGTGAATTGATTGGTTTCTATACAGTATTTTTAGAGAAAGAACGTAACTCGATTGAATCACACTTTTTGGGAATCGACCATCAAGAAAATCGTAATTGTCAACTGTATTTAAATATGTTGTATGATATGATTCGGATGGGAGTTTATCACCAAATTAAACGTATTTATTTGGCAAGAACGGCATTAGAAATCAAGAGTTCTGTTGGTGCAAAACCATATGATATGTATTTTTATATGCAACACAAAAATCCAATGTTTAATGCATTAACTAAACAAACATTCGATTTGTTTAATCCACAAGAAGAATGGACGCAACGAAAACCGTTTAAAGCATAATGTTTGAGTGTTGAATTGTTTGAATGTTCAAATGTTTTGGAAACACTCGAACATTCAAACATAAAAATCATTTCATAAAAGCGACCTGATTCAAAAATACTTGTCTACGAGCCAAAGGTAATTTAATCTGTGTACCGTTTGTTAGTTCAATCAATGGTGCTTTATTTTTGATATAGCGTTTCAGAAACTTTAAATTAATCAAGTGAGAACGATTCACTCTAAAAAAATTAGAGGTTTTAAGCATAACTTCAAAGTCCCGCAATGTTTTTGATACAACGTATTTACCATTCGTTGTATTCACAATGGTATAATTACTATCCGCTTCTAAGTGAATAATATCAGCGGTATTGATAAATTCAAAACCATTGACTACAGGCAAAGCAATTTTTTGAAAACTATTATCTAAGTTATATTCCAGCGTTTGCAAACGAATTTTATTTAATTCAGGTTGGATTTTATCTTTAGCAATTCTTGAAATTGATTCTCGTAAATCTTGTAAATCAATAGGTTTTAGTAAATAATCAATAGCAGAATAACGAAATGCTTGTACGGCGTATTCATCATAAGCAGTCGTAAAAATAACTTCAAAATGGATGTCTGTAAAATATTTGAATAGTTGAAAACCATTCTCAAAAGGCATTTCAATATCTAAAAACACTAAATCAGGTTTTAATTCATTGATTTTAGTAACTGCTTCTTTTACAGTTCCAGCTTCACCTACAACTTCAACACCTTTGCAGTATTGAGTTAAAAGAGCATGCATCGTCAAACGATTGTCTTGCTCATCATCAACAATTAGCGAACGTATCATCGTGTATTTACTTTGTTTTGTGTGTATATATTAGTTAATTTGGAAAATATATTGGTATAACATTGGTTTCATCATATGAAAGATGCTATTGTTTTTGGGAATGGTGTGAGGAATCATTATTTAACGATTTCAAAAAAGTAACGCATAGTTATTAAAAATGTAACACTTTTTATCATTTTTTCTTGAAAAAAATTAAATGTTTTTTGAAATTTAATACATTTTCAATATCAATATTACATGATTAAATTTACTCCAAAACAGGTGTTTTGGAGTAAATTTAATCAATTAAGAACATTTAGAGTTTAGTCGAAGTTTTCCAAAAACGAAGTAATAAAACTTCCACTAAAAGGAATAATAACGCAATAATTAAGCACCATTTCCAGAGTATAATACCTCGACTACGTTCACCGATGATTTCTTTAAAATCTGCTTTGGCACTTGCTACAATAACATCAACAAATTGTCCGCCTTTTGCTTTCAGTTCCTCTTCTGTAAAGTAAGCTAATTCAGATTCTCTTCGGTCATAGTTGAAAGCGAACTTATTTAGAGTTTCGGCTTCGTCTAAAAATAGGTTGTAAAAACCAGCTTCACCGATTTGATTATTAATATTTAGAATAATTTTATTGCCTAAGTTTTTTTGTCCCGGTATGAACTCTTCAGCTTTGCCTTTCAGTTTGTAAACCATTTCTGCACCTTCGGCTTTGTTATCGGTTTCTAAGATTTCGTCTTTTCCGATGACATAAGCAATTTGATTATCCTTGCCTGTTGCAATCGCCATTTTATAGAGTAACGGAACGAAAACTTCGCCACTTTGGACCAAATTATTTATATCAGTATTCAATGGTGCAGCACAAAGGAAAGTATTTCCGCTTTCATAACTATACTTTGATACAAATGATCCGCCATCACGATAACGCAACAAGACTTCTTCCGCACGACTTCGGCTTACGCCAAAATTAGCAGTCGTAGAAGGTAGTTTTAGGTTCGCTGATTTATTAATAAAAACATCATTAAAAATAAATTCATCTGTATTAATATACGTGACTTCACGTTCTTTTTGCTGATAAGCGGTGAGTTCGTTGGCGTTCACACTATTCAAAAATGCTTTATAAGTAGCGATGTTTGCTGTTCTACTTGGGAATACACCAACATTTCCGCCATCAGCAACATATTGTCGCAATTGAGAAGCTAAACCAGATGAAATATTGTTCAATTCATTCAAAACAATTAATTGATAATCAGCTATTTTTGAATAATCAATTTGATTAGTTGATTGATTATCTACTTTGAAATAACCTGAGTTTCCGAATGCTGAACTGATGTAACGATTGCCGGCAGATTCATTAATAGATAAGATTTTAATCTCTTTTTGAACATTGAATGTAAAGTAATACGCATCATCAAAATTCACTGGAAAATCTGTAATACTCAACTCTGCTTCGTGCCAACCTGTACGAACAATTGTAATATTAACCGTATCAAAAATTGATTCGTTGGCTTTTAAATTGATATTGCCTAAGGGTTTTTCTTGTCCATCAAGTTTTAGACTCAAACGCATATCTTCAACTTCATCATCGCTCAAGTTTCTAACTTTCACAATCAAGCGATTCGTTTGATTCAGCATCTGAATCGGTGCTTCAAACCAAGCCGAATCAATAGAAACATTTCGTAACTGAACGGATTGTAACGGAATCAAATTCATTTCAACCGTTGTATCTTGAACCGTTTCGAGATTTGTAACATTTTTCTGAAAATCAGAAATTAAATACGAAACTTTATTATCTGCTTTTGCGGTATTTAATGCTTGTTTTTGCTTTGCGATAACTTTTGAAATATCTTTTACGGCATATGTCGGTTGTACTTCATCGATCAACTGTAAGGCATCTTCTTGACTTACCAAACGCTGATGTCTTCCTTCAAAATCACAAGTGATAATCTGAAACTCATCCTCAACATCGTATGCACTAACGATTTCTCTTGCACGTTGTTTGGCTTTTTCAATCAAAGGAACGTCCGAAGCTTGTGCGTCCATACTAAACGAATTGTCAACGTACAAACTCACGGCTTTTTGTCCTGCTTTGACTTCCGTGTTTTTAGTTGGAATAAATGGTTGTGCGAATGCAAATACCAAAAAGGCGAGTGCCATGATTCGCATTAGTAAAACCAATAAGTTCCGCAATCGAGAACGAGAAGCGGATTCTTCTTTGACCTCTTGTAAGAATTTTACATTCGTAAAGTAAACTTTCTTGAATCGGCGAAAGTGAAATAGGTGAATAATTATCGGAATCGCAATAGCTGCGAGTGCGAATAAAAAAGCTGGATATACAAACTGCATATTTTTAGTTGCTTGTTTCTGGTTGCTTGATACTTGTTTCTGGTTGTTGTTATACAACCTATAATTTCCCTACAGGTTATTTTAAGCTAATATAAAATCAGCGAAATTTGTAAAATCTTCAGGAGAATAATCACAAAAGTAAACAATTAATCAATTGATTATCAACTTCTAAAAATAATAAAAATCAAAAGCCTTCCCAAATTTAATTGACAAGGCTTTTAATTGTATGTTAATCGTTGATTTTAATGTTTGATTAACAATGTTATTTTACTTTGAAATAAAACTTAATCACGCCACATTCTTTATATGCTGCCATTGAATTTTCATTAAATTTCCACTTATTTGCATTGGCAACAGCCGCTGCAATTGCGTTTTCATTAGTAACTGTAGAACCATTTTGCAAAAACTGAGCTCTCACAACATCTCCTTTTGTATTAATACAAACTCTAACTATTACGACACCATTTACACCAGGGTTTTGTGCGGCTACTGGTTTACTTCTTACTGTTCGACCAGGTATTTCTGCACCAGCACCTGATATTGCGTTAGTTTTTTGAGGTTCAGTTATTTCAGAATTATGATTACCAATATCAGTTCCGTTTTCAGGTTTGTTAGAGTTTGAATCGCCAGTATTTTCTTCATTTTTAAGTTTTGATTCTAAAGCTTTTTTCTTTGCTTCTGCTTCTGCTTTTCGTTTTGCGACAACGTCTTCTGGTATTTTTATAATGGTTGCATCACCATTATCCTTACTATTATTGGCGGAAGCCAAAGGAATCATTACGATTTTAAATTCTAAAATGGCTTCATTAAATTCTTTCCCTTTTTCTGGTTGCCAATAAATTGTTTTATTGTTTCCACTCGAAATACTTGCTCCTACATCACCGAGTGCATTTTCTGTTACTTTGACAAATGCT
This sequence comes from Saprospiraceae bacterium, assembly GCA_045106825.1. Lineage (GTDB taxonomy): Bacteria > Bacteroidota > Bacteroidia > Chitinophagales > Saprospiraceae > CAWVWD01. Next base: position 26,199 of record JBGCFH010000379.1, read on the forward strand.
CTTCCTGTCGGATAATTAGACGTCAAGATAACTTCATAGCTTGATGCAAACGCTGGTAAATCATACATCAATTTAAATACGCTATTTTCCTTCTCGAAAGGAATTGCTTTAATCATTTGACTTTGAGCATTGAAGAATAGAAAGCCAAAAAGTAATAACAAAAAAGATTGTTTCATAGTGATATGTCTTAGAATGAATAGTTGTTGTTTTATCTAATTGCAAATTAATTAATTATTTATGTAACTGTTTCGATACTGGATTTATTTTGGGTGTTTATTAAAATAAAAATGTCATTTTGCATTATACAAAATGATGTTTTCAATAAAAATTATATTTGATATTTTTTTGATGATTTTACTTATTAATGAGTTGCAAGGAATTTGATAAAACGAATAACGAACATGGTTTCAAAGGGCTTTCTTTTTTTAATAGGAAACCAGAGTTATTGAATAGGAAAACCTTTAAATTTTAAGATAAAATTTTATAAAAACACTATTTTTTAAAACTTGTATCAATGAATCACCGTAGATTATAAGACACTACACCTATTCTGGAATCATTTTTGGCAAATTACACAAAGTATAAAAGCTCTATAATATTTTAAAAATATTGATTTGTAAGGGTTTCAGCCGATTTACCTTATTTATGTTTATTAATATTTTAGGTTCTTTGAAAAATCCCCCGAGTATTCGGGGCAAGCTGGAATAATAAAAATTTGAAATCTATCAAGATTGTTTTTTGTGTTGATGTGTTGATGTTGCCTGCCTCGAAACCTCGGCGGTTGATGTGTTGATGTTATACCAACATCAGCACAAAAAACGAATTCAAATAATTCGTATGTTTACATTTATCACTGGATTTTTCAAAGAACCATATTTTATTGATTAATTAGGAGCGTTTTTTTTAGTAAAAAACGATTAACTAAAGTGTAATTTTATGAGAACAAATTCGAGAAAGCCAAAATTTATATTACTACTTACCTTATTTCTGTTATTAAATAATGTTTCAATTGCTTGTAAGTCAGTTGATTGCGACTATCATGCTATTATAATTGCTATTGATGAATATGAAACAGATATATGGTCACCATTAGAAAATACAGTGAAAGATGGAAAGGCGTTAAAAAATGTTTTAGAATCGAAATATGGTTTTTCAAGCGTGACAACAATTTATAATAAATCAGCTACTCGAAGTAATATTATTTCTACGATTGAAAAACAGGTAAATCAATTAGATGAAAATGATAATCTATTGATTTATTTTTCTGGATATACGATGGCTTATGGATTGGAAACTTACTGGATTCCTGTAGATGCAAATGCTGATAAAATATTTGAGTTAGTACCAACTTCAAGTATCAAAAATACTTTTTTTACGGGAAAACCTGAACATATCTTGGTTTTGGTTGATGGTCTATTTAGTAAAAGGTTACTAAAATCGGTTAATGTACCAATGCAAAATGATGGCTCAGATATTTATTATAACAAAATGAGTGAACTTATATCTCGCCAAATGATATTTAGCGGAAGCGACAAACCAATCATTAAAGAAGGTGAAGAACATTCTGTTTTTATGAAATATCTTTTAAAATATTTAAATAAAAATGAGAAGAAGGTTTTTGAAGCGAATGAACTTTTTGCTTATTTAAAGCAACCCGTTACTTCTAATTCTCCGAACTCACCAGAGTTTGGATATATTCAAAATACAGGTCATGAAGGTGGACAGTTTTTATTTCAATTAGTAGAATCGAAGGATAAAGAGACCAGATTATGTGATTCTCCGGTGTATTTTGAGGAAGGTGAAAATATAAGATTTGATGAAAATGGTGGTGTCCTAAATATTAATGCTGATTTTAAAAATGTAAAATATGAGTGGTTTTTTAATTCAAAACCCATTAATCATAATGAAGCAAGTTTAAAAGTTACAGAATCAGGAGTGTATGGCGTGACGATTATTATGAACAATGGCGAGTGTACGAAATCTACAATATCAAAAGTTGAAGTTCTAATACCTAAGGTTACAATTGATATATTACAAGGAGAAAATGTGGTATTTAAAGAGAAAGGAACATTAAATGTTGCTATTGCTGGATATCGAGATGGGTTTACATACGAATGGCGAAAAGGTGATTTTATAGTTGGAAATAAGCAAAGTTTAGAAGTGACGGAATCGGATAATTATACAATAATTATCAAGGATTCTGACGGTCAGGAGTTGGGAAGACAGCAAACTAATGTTAAGATAGAATATAAGTCTTATATTGTTCAGTCAGGCGATAATGTAAAACGTATTGCTCAACAATTTTATAATGACGAAAATGCTGTGGATTTGATTTATGATGCAAATCCTGATATAGAAAAAGGTACTTTACTTAAAGTTGGTTCTAAGATTGCTATTCCAAGTCGGAAACAAGTCACTAAGGAAAAATCTTCTCTTTCTGTTGGTACAACAAGTACTTTTGCTCCTTTTGCTGCTACGGATGCTTATAATGGCGGAATGTTGACGGATATTGTTGAAAATGTTTATAAGAAAATGGACAAACAGATTGATATTCAATTTCTTACAGGAAGCAGCCTTAAAGATGTTTATTCAGGCTCAATGGACTTGGGTTTTCCATTTACCAAAAACAAAAACGATAATATACGATTTTTATATTCTGATCCAATTTATACTACGGCAACGGTGTTTTTCGGAAATATAACTTCTGAGATTAATGATGTCGATGAAGTAATGGACAAACGAATGAAAAAACGTAAGTATGAAAAATTAATCGTTGCTGTTCCGACTAATTTTATGTGCGATAAGTTGTTAGATTACACTACCGAAGGTTATATTTTAACAGAATCCTATTCAACTACGAAAGCTTGTTTTGAAGCTATGAAAAGTGGTGAAGTTGATTTAGTTGCAGTACCTCAAATTGTTGGTTTAGTAGCTATACAAAACGCCTCTGAAATGGCTCGTCTTGATTTCAAAATTTTACAGAAACCCGTAGAATCAACAACTTTGCATATTGTGATTTCTAAAGAACATCCTGACGGAAAGGAAATTATGGATGATTTTAATTCGGCATTTGCAAAGGCTAAAGAAGAAGGAACGATTGATAAAATTATTAAGACACATATTAGTCTTATTCAAAAAAATAGGCAGTAGAAATATCAAGTATTCGTAAGATAATGCAAGAGGTTTGGAAAATATTTCTAAACCTCTTGTTACGTTTTGTGATATATTGAAAATATTTAAAATACTACACCGAGACCTAAATAAACAACATCAGGAAAACCTATACCTGTTCTAAACATTAACCAACCATCTGGTTTTTGGTAGCGATAGCCCAAACTTCCTGCTGGATAAATATCCATGTATTGTATGTGAGAAGGAATTGGTTCATTAAAATATTCGGCATTGCTAACACCGATATCGTAACTCAATTTATCATACAATAAAGTCGCTCCGATAGCAGATTCAAAATGATTGTTACCTGTTCCGCTTAGGAAAGTTGGTGTGATGATGTAATGTGAACCTTGTTGTCCCCAAGTTGCCCAATATCCGCCACCAATTCGTACACCAAAAGTTTTGAAAATTCGGTTATTTGTTGTCATTAATTGTCGTTCGTAATTGATGTTTAATGTTCCCCAAAATCCGCCTAATGCTACTGTTCCATAAATTGTGTTTTGATTACTAAATACAGATTGATTTGTATTTTCTTGACTGAATACATTGGTTAGCGTACAACCAATTATTACAAATATGAATAGAATTTTTTTCATTGATAACCTGATTTTATAAATATTGTAAAAAGTACAATCGAAAATTTTGTTTGGTTCATTGACAATTTTTGCCACCACCGAAATCTCGGTGGTAACTATAAAATTAATGTCACTAATGATTTTGGCAAAAATTGTCAAAGAGCCATTATTTTTAATGGATTTCAACAATTTCTTGATTTTGGATAAAATGAAAGAATAGAAGTTTGGATGTACTATAAGTCGAATTAATAGACTTTTTCCCAAAGTTATTTATTCATACATTTGGAATGGAATACCATTTTGCCATTTATTATTTAGAAAAGAACCTAAAAATTTAGCCTATAATTATTGAATGTTTTGAATAACTAACTTTTCGTCAGATTATCTTAATTCCTATCTGTTAAAATTCGATTAAACGAAAAAACAACCTACTTTTGTACATATTTTGAAATAATTTTAATTAAAAGGTAAGATATTTATTACTTCTTATCTGTTACTCAATACTTTAAAAGATGGATTTTAGTGTTTTGTTTACGCCCGAAGCATTAGTAAGTATATTAATGCTAACATTTATGGAGGTCGTTTTAGGGATTGATAATATTATCTTTATCTCCTTAGAATCTAATAAATTGCCAGAAGGCGAACGCAAAAAAGCAACAAATATAGGTTTGGCTTTAGCGATGATTTTACGTGTTATCTTGTTGTTTGGTATCAATATTTTGATTGCGGCTTCTGCCGAAGTTATACACTTTGACAATAGCTTTATCACAGGAGGTTTATCTTGGCAATCTATTATTTTGATTGTTGGTGGTTTATTTTTGATATATAAATCAACAACTGAAATTCACCACAAATTAGATGTGGACGAAGAACATGGAGCAAATGGAAAAAGTGGCGGAACGAGTACAATGTCGAAGGTTATTATTCAAATTACATTGATTAATATCGTATTTTCTGCGGATTCGATTTTGACAGCAGTTGGTATGACCAACGGAGTTGAAGGTGCGTTAATGATTATGATTACAGCGATTGTAATTTCGATGGTGATTATGATGTTGTTTGCAAACCCTGTCGGAAACTTTGTCAATAAAAATCCTACGATTCAAATACTTGGTTTATCCTTCTTGATTTTGATTGGTTTCATGTTGATTACGGAAGGTGCTCACTTAGGACATATCGAAATCTTTGGCGAATCTATTGGTGCGATTCCAAAAGGTTATCTATACTTCGCTATTTTCTTCTCTCTCATCGTAGAAGTTTTGAATATGCGAATGCGTAAAACTAAAAGTATCGAATTGGCAGGTGCGACCAAAGAAGCACACAAAGAAGGTCTTTTGTAAATGTTCAAATGTTTGAATGTTTGAATGTTTGAATGTTGTGTTGCAACAATCGAACATTCAAACAATCGAACATTCAAACAACCATAAATTGAAAAAACTCCTAACCATAATGGTGATTTTGTTCAGTTTGACTACGATGTCAAGCGGACAGTACCTTTCGGACAGAGCACAAATTAGTGTGTTGACGTATGCTCCTGTAAGTACAATTCATACAGTTTTTGGACATTCTTCAATTCGGGTTTATGATCCTGTTAATCGTACAGACATCGTTTATAATTATGGAATGTTTGATTACGATGCACCGAATTTTACACTGAATTTTATTAGAGGAAAAATGTTGTATTGTTTAGGTGTACAAGATTTTCGTCAAGTTGTAGCATATTCTAAATATCGTAATCAATCATTAAATGAACAGGTTTTAGATTTGAATGCAAAGCAAAAGCAAGACATTTATCTATTTTTGCAAAACAACTTAAAACCTGAAAATAAAGATTATTATTACGATTTTTTCTATGATAATTGTGCGACTCGAATTCGTGATATTTTGGATTCTACTACCACTATTTCTTACGATACTGTTGCAGTTTTCAAAGACATAACTTTTCGGGATTTACTACAAGAATATACCTACAAAAAACCTTGGTTAGAATTTGGAATTGATTTAATTTTAGGTTTGAATGTAGATAAAAAAGCAGCGTTTGAGCATCAAATGTTTTTACCTGACTACTTGAATAAAAGCCTTGCTGTCGCTACACTTTCAACGGATAGCACGACGCAAGCATTAGTACAAAAAACGCAACCAGTTTATACCGCTATTGAAGAAGAAGTATCGACTTCATGGCTTACGCCAAAAGTCGTTTTTGGTTTGTTATTCGCTATCACGTTATTGCTCAATTTTGTGATTAAAAAAGAGCGGTTACGAAATATTTGGAATGGTATTTTTCTATTTATTTCAGGAGTTGCAGGTATTGTTTTACTCTCGGTTTGGTTCGGAACAGATCATGTTACAACATATAAAAATCTAAATGTTTTGTGGGCTTTTCCTGTAAATATATTTGCAGCGATTCAAGTTTGGCGAAGGAAATCAATGAAAAAATATTTTGCAGCAATTACGATTGTTAACTTACTGATTTTACTAACTTTTCCTATATTTCCACAAGAATTAGCAACACCAGTTTTCTTTATTCTATTGTCGTTAATAATGATTGGCTATAAACATTTTAAATAAACTGTTTTGACAAAATCTAATTGATTATTAATCATAAAACAATTTATAAAATGACGATTCAAGAAACACAAAAAGCGGTTGATAATTGGATAAATACCATCGGAATTCGTTATTACAATGAACTAACAAATACGGCAATATTAACGGAAGAGGTCGGTGAAGTTGCTCGATTGATGGCTCGAATCTATGGCGAACAATCATTCAAACGAAAAGAAGATGAAGCGACAGCGAAAGAGGATTTGGCAGATGAAATGGCAGATGTTTTATTCGTTTTAGTCTGTTTAGCCAATCAAACAGGCATTGATTTGAATGACGCTTTAATCAAAAATTTAGAGAAAAAATCTATCCGAGATGCAAAACGTCATGCAGAAAATGAAAAATTGAAGTAAGTATAATTGATTTCCCACAGAGCGTACAGATATTTTCACAGAGAAATATTAAGTAGTACCTGTGTACTCTGTGAAAACCTGCGTGAACTCCGTGGGAAATAAAAAGTGCAGATTATATATACTTACCTAAAAAGCGATTCCAATACTTGCTCCAAATCTTGGCAATGCACCAGTTAAAGTTGCACCTAAAGGTAGTTTTCTATTAAATCGAAGCAAATCATTAATCGTCTCATTTGATGTTGTACTAATCACTTCTACATTAACATTTTCTAACGTAAAAGTCGTAAAACCTAAACCTGAAAAAAAGTCTAACGTTACTCTATCTGCAATTAGAAACTGATAGCCGATTGTGCCGCCTAATTCTAAAAACGAAATTACTGTTCCACCATTGATAGTAAAGTTATTCGTAAGACTT
>JBGCFH010000038.1:0-8460 GCA_045106825.1 Saprospiraceae bacterium
AATTTGCATCCATATTATTATTATCTTTGGAGTTATCTAAGTCATTCCAATCTAATTGAATTACTTTGAATTGATCTCTTTTGGAATCTTTTTTTTGTTTTGGAGTATCGATTTCCTCAAAATCTAAATGTATTCTTTTTCGACTATGCTCAAGGTCTGTCAACAATGCTCCATGTGATATAGCCTTATGAGGGAATTTAGCATAAATATTATCTGTATTTAATTGTTGTTTTAATTCATCTTTTAGAATATCAAAACAATAATAATTTCCAGATAGAAATATATCTTCAATTTTATTAAACCTTAGACTATTATCCCTTAATAAATTATTAATAGCATAGACAATTGAAGTGGCTTCTTCTTTGACAGCTGACTGAAGAGATTGATAACTTAAATTTAATTTAAAAATCTTATTATGCCAAAAACCGATGGTGTTACTATCTGTTTTTGTTTCAGTAACTTTTCGAATTAATTGTTTCGATATTTTTTGAATATATTTTTGCGAAGCACTACTTTTTTGTGGAAATATGGCATTATTGAAGTAAGTTGTACTTAATTGATTATAAAGCCTATTTTCCAAAACAACATTTCCTATATTTTGTAGTACGACAGTCTCAAGTATACTGATTGATTTAATATTATTAATTGCAATTAAAGAAATACAACAACTTTCTCCTTCTAAGTGTATAATTAGTGAATAATTACCGTTCCCATAATCAAGATTAATATGTTTATAATAGTTAAAAATAGCTGATGGTGCTTTAACCATATTAATATTTTGTATTCCTGTTAATTCAATTCCTTGTTTAATTATATGCAACTCTTTTTTAGAATAATATGAAGGTGTAGCAAGTATTAATTCTGTAACACCTTCGGGATAAATGGTTTCAACTGTTTTTAATATTTTCTTTAAGACTGCTGCAAATAACATTTTAGAAGACCATACTTGATTATTTTTAGTAATAAAATATTGTTTGTTTTGAATATCATCAACAAATCCTTCAATTAAGGAAAAACGAGGATTATATGTATTTATTTTTTCTGCAGTTCCTCCAACATAAATTAAATGATCTTCTTTAATAAGGACACTTGTAGAAATAGCATTATCATCACGTCCATTTTTAGTTTGAACTGATTCAGGCTGATTTCCTTTTCTATGGATAGAGATATGACTAAAACAATTACCAATATAAACTCCTAATTTCATTATAGTATTTTTAATTGTCTGGATAAAGTCTTAATGCCTTTTTCTAATTGATTGACTTTTCCATAAAGTGTTCTTAAATGTTGTTCATCTCTCTGTAAAATTTGTTTTCGAGCTTGATTATCTTGAGCTGCTACAGACATTTCAAACTTTTTTTCAGTTTGAAATTGTACAATTCTATCTTCACAATAATCGTTTATTCGAGTTATTTGCTTGTTGATGTGTTCATCTAATACACCTTTCCATCGTTGCTTAATATTTCTGACTTTAGTTTCTGTTTCAGTGATTAGTCCTTTCTTTATTTGATCACTAACTTTGGCTTTTTCTTCTTTTTCTTCTTCCAAAAACTGTTGTTTAGTTGTATAAACAAGCCAACCCAATAATCCAAATATTATGGCAGCTCCAAAATACCCAAGTTTTTTTACTAAGCCTCCGATTGCACCATATCCACTGGCGTTTGTACTTTTAGATATTAATATAGTTTCATTGAGATATTTAAGAATTTTAGTCGATTTATCTTTATCTCTAATTTTGAGTACGATTTTTATTTGATTATCGTTATTTGATTTATCATGAATTGAAGCTTTTCTATCTTTTCTATTTGGATCATATTTATTAGGAATCTCAATGTAATCTAAGCCATTTAGAGGCCCATCATTAATACCAAAACTATTAAAGGTTCTATCAAGGTTATTAATAACAGTTGTTCGGAACATTTTTTTTGGTAATTTAGTAATATGAATTTCATTTTCGTTGACTATTTCTGCTTTTCCTTTACTAACACCTATGTTTAGAGCCGGAGCAATTATTGTAAAAATCATCATCAACGGCATTAAAATAAAAAGCGGTTGTCTAATTGCAGATAAGATTTCTTTCCAGCCTTTTTCTTTTATTTCTTTCCGATAATCACCATTATAGACTTCTTCGTTGGCTAAAAGATTATTGATTTCATAATTACTTATGGTATCAATATAAATATCTCTTCCCAAAGGAATATTTCTGTTTTTAAGTTGATTTTTTATCTCACTTTTTACTTCGGTCAATTTAGTGAATATAGTATTAGATTCTTCTGTTAGTAATTTTGATATTCTATGTTTAAAATCTTCTTTCAAGTTAGTCACTATTCGATCATCAACTTGCAAAGAAGGTTTTCCATATAACAAACCTTTATGGAATGAAGATGAAGCTACATTATCAATTTTATTTTTAAGTTTTGGGATTATACCACTGTTTATTTGAGTCAATTGCTTTTCACGAGTTCTTTCCAGTTTTCGTGATAAGTCTGTATTTCCTCTTTGTAAAAGTGTTCTAATCTCACCTGTAATTGAAGAACCAATGCCAACTCCGCCTCTCCGTTGCAAATTATTATCACCTTCTATAAATATTTTTTTTACTTGCGTATTTTCAATTGTTGTATGCAAAATTTGAGAAAGTACTTGTTCATACTCAAATAGCTTAATAGTACTATTATATAATTTTGCTTTTTCAAATAGTTTACTTTTGTTTGCTAAAATTGTATCTAAGGGTGTTTCTGTTAAGGTATCAATATTTGAATATTGAATAATAAAACTATTACTCTTATTGATTTTTGATTGATTAATTTTTTCAGTTGCAATTAAAAAGTAAGCATTAGGATTCAATTTTAAATAACTTTTTACAACAGATGCCTTCTCACAAAGAAGTAAACTGCAATCATAAATCTTATTATTAATTAACTCGGCAGTTGGTATTGAATTATTAATAATTTCAAATTCGTAGTTTAATTTATATTTATCGGTTTTGACAGTAACTGTTTTAGTTTTATTAGTTAAAATCATATCCAATTTCAAAAAATCTATTGTAAGAAAATCGGCTAACTGTTGTTTTAGATTTTCATTCAATATAGAATCCAAAATAATAATTTTAATATCCTTTACACTATCATTATCTTCTATATTAAGCGCTCTAAGTTGTTCCATAATAGAACTCTCAGGTGAAATTTCACTTGATAAAGAAATCAAATCGCTATAAAAACCTTGAAGTTTTAGAGTATTATTAGTAGAAAAATTCATTTATCTATTTATTCTTTTTAGAAGAACTAATATCACGAATATCAATAATCTCGATATCATCTAATTCTGATTCATCAATAAATTTATTTAATTTAACGCTTGTATCAGGTTTATTTTCTTCTTCACCGGGTTTAATTGTTTGTACTTTTGCAATAAACTTCATTTTCGTAATACCATTAGCACCTAATTTTATTTCATCATCATTTTGCAGTGTTATCTTTTTCCCAGGATCTAATTTTTTATTATTTATGTAAAGAGATGCTAAAGCCTCTATTTTTACAGCATTATCTTTAAAAGTAAATTTAGCGTGTTTAGGTTGTGCTTCAGGATCTTCTTGATCCCATTTTATGAGGACTTCGCTTGATCTATCTGTACCTAAAGTAATAAAAGGAGCATACTTGAGCCATTTACTGATGCCTACGACTTTTCCTGAATGTTTTGATGGAGATGTAAATTGAAGTTCAAAGGATTCTAATCTTGTAATGACAGCAAAGATAGTTCCGCCTAAAACTAATCCATAAATGATATAACTAAGAACGGCTATTAAGTCAGGACTAACATTCGTCATTAAAATACCGAATAATTCCATTGCATTGTAGGCTACAAATCCTGCTAAAAGTCCTGCTTTAATCCCATTGATTGCTTCTATACTCGATTGTATAGATACTACCCAACCCAATGTTATACCCAAAATCATCCATGAAATTAAACTTGCTAAATATGGATGAGATATAAATTTGAGTGTTAAAGCTGAAATACTAAAAAATACAATCATCGAAATTACTAAACCGATTAAGGTTCTTAATAAAATTCTACCAAAATTTACTGCTCTACTTTGTCCCAATTCTTCAATAATGGATAAGGCTACTATAATACCTGTACCCATTGCTACACCTAAAAGTGTATCTCCCAAGACAGAGTCAGAAATTTCTTTATCAGTATCTAAAAATTGTAAACTTTCTTGGATACTTGGGACACTTTCTAAATTTAAGGTATATAAACCTTGAACAATTAACCAAGCTAAAAAGCCACCAATACCACCAAACCAAATCCAATTTAATCGTTTGAAATATCCTTTTCCACTAAAGAAATTTCCGGAATTTTCTAAGGCAAACATCTCAGCAAATTCCCCATAATTATCTTTCATGTTAACTTTTATCCATTTCCAATTTTTTAAAGTTAAAATTTTTCCATTATGAATAACAAGTTCTTCATCATCATTTGTAATCTCTTTACGAGAGTATTGATCTCTAATGATGACACCAGGCTCTTTAATCTCTTTATATTTCTTTATAAATTTATTTTTAAATATGTATTGATTTCGCATAGGAACAAATGCACTAAACAGAGCTAAAAGTAGTAGCAATAAAAGAAATCCCCATAAACCAATCCAGTAAGGATTACTAACTTCTTCACTCTTGTACTGAATTCCAAAATCAATTTCTTTTGAAAAACCTGCTAATGTTGCTTCTTTATTAGTTTCTAATGTCTCACCATTATGAGTATATCTTACAATAAAATTTCTTCCTTCACTCTTTCCATATGTATTGTATTTATCATTTTCCTTTGGAAAATAAACAGATAGGATATAGTTACTTGCTAATTGAGTAATAATTTGTTCTTGGATAGTCGAACCCAAATCTTCAGGAGCGACGCCAAATTTATAACCATCTCCTTCATTTGGCGTTTGAAGAGCTATTTGTTCTAAAAATTTTTTATTGGCATCATTACCAATACCGACAGCAAAAATTCTAAACTCCTTATCGATACCTGAAATAGTTTCTAATACTTGATTTTGACTGACTCTTTCAATGTCTTCTTCATAATAGGTAGGAACTAACTCTGCTTCATCACGACCATCAGTTAATAAAATCAATACTTTGTCTCCTTCAACTGTTGAGAGACCCGTTACTTTTTCATGAACTGCTCGATATAAATCTGTATGATAGTTGGGTTGTGTTTCTAATGGTTCAACAACTTGATTAAAATTATTGACAGTTAATGGTGTATTTTCGCTAATGACATTTTGAAAAGTTGAAAAATAGACATTGGCGTTCGATGGCATATTTTCTAAAGAATATCGAACTGCTTTTTTTGCTTGATTTAACTTATCAACTTTCATACTACCACTCAAATCCATCAAAAATAAAATTGTCAATGGTTTAGTATCTGACGCAACAACCTGTGTTTCAAGTGCTTGTTCTCCACTTTTTTCATAATTAGAATCAATAACCATTTCTAAGTCGGAGGGAAGATTACTACCTGACTGAAAAACCTGAAATTCATCTACACCACCTTGAAACAGAGATTTTCCATTTTTTAGACCTGTTAAATAGAGTTGAACAACCTTTTTATTTTGATTGGCTTTAATTTCATCTATACGAAAAATTACATCTTTGATTTCTACATCTTGAGCGATTAGTGTATTTGTTACACTAATCACTAAAAGGATTAATAATAATTTTAGGTTTTTCATTGGTGTATATTTTAAAATTTATAATTTTTCTATAAAAAATTTAAGTTTTTCCAGCCTATCCATTTATCAAAATCAATATGGTTATTTACTTGTCCGTTTTGTTTTCGTGTAAAAAATCCGGTATCAAAATCTACTGTCAAAGAGTCTAAAACAACAGCAATCTGAAATGCTTCTTTGAATAAACCTTCATGTGGTGTCATATCCATATTAGACAGATAAGGTGTATGACCAGGATGTGTATGAAACCAACCGATACAGACCTTATTTTTATTTTCGATTTTATTTAGTACGTTTTCTAATTCGATTGTTGCTTTTGCTCCAAATACAAATTCTACAGGACTATTGTGTTTGGGTGTAGATGGTACAAATTGATCAATGCTGATTCCATAATTTGCATGATTTTTTTTATAGTTCCCTAAAAAAAAACCACCAACCTCCCGAACGGGTTTCTGCTCTAAACTTTTTGTAGCATATTCATGTATATCTATAATAACTTGTCTATGTAACCATATCTTACTGATTTGTGTGTCCGATAGATATTTTGATAGGTCTATAACCTGGTAAACATTTTCATCTTCAATCTTCCATATATTTAATCGAGTACTACGAGTATCTAAAATCTCTATATCCATATTACAATTTTTTTAATCTGCCCATCAGATTTTCCCATTTAAACCACGAATTTTGTTTATTATCTTTCTTGTTATTCAGTGTTCCGTTACTTTTTCTTGTAAAGAAGGTAAAGTCATATCCTTCATTGGAAATAATATTTCCTTTTTTATCTTTTCTTTGTACACTATCTAATTCCATAGCAACTTGATAGGGTTTTTTAAACAATCCGTTATGGAGTTCTCTATCAGGATTTGATAAAAATAAACCATGTCCTGGATGTGTATGAAACCAACCAATAACATTATAATTTTTCTCTGCAAAAGCATCTAAAAAATAGGATAATCGTTGTTCTGCTTTACCACCAAATTTAATTTGATATACATTATTATTTTCTGGCTCTATATCTACAAACCTTTCAACAGATAACTGATATAAACCTGTTGCTTTATTTTGTGTGGCATAACCTAATAAATAACCACCTATTTCTGGAATTTCGCCATTTCCTACAGCTATTATATTTCTATTGGTATCAAAGACAAATTCATTTAGTTTTAATGCAAATGTTTTATTGATTTTGACAGATTCGACATTTGTATCTGTCCATATATGAGTTAAATCCAGTTCGTCATACTTTGACTTTATGTTTGGATTAGGTCTAATAACGGTTTCGTTAGTATTATCTGTGGAATCAAGGATTACAATATCATCATTAATTGGTTGAGGGTTGTTCGGATTATGAGGATCATAATCTTTAAGTTCTTCCGCTTCACTACGTTTTTTCTGATGATGCCAAACTGCAAATAAGCCTATAAATAAGAGTATTCCTGTAGCTATTACAATATGCCAGAAATAACTTTTTGGAACAGAAACCAAATAAGGTTCTCCATTTTCACCAACTACACTGGCAGCTTGTGCATCTTCACTATTAAAGATTTTAATATAATAGTCATGTCCACCTGTCATATTTAAGTCTTTAAAAGCAACCTCTTTCATACCAATCGGTATATTTTTTGAGAATATCTCGTGTTTATCCGTTGTATAGACTTTAAGTTTTAATGCTTGATTGTCTGAGTTTCCTTTTATGTCTAAAAAACTTAACATATTGTCATTTGCTTCTACTTTTACATCAAAGTAAACCGCACCACAATCACAAGTAATTTTATCATTAAAAGTCTGCGTACCTCGTTTTGCGAAAAAAGTTAAATCAGCAGGTTCTTCTTCATTAACAATCGTAACTACAAATCGGCTACCTTCTCTTTTTATTGCAACTTGATCAAGCCTTTTGTATGTGAGGTCTTTTTCAAAATCTTCTATATCGCAGATTCCATCAAAGTCTATAATAAAGGCACATTTACCTTCTTTCTTAGCCTCAATATCTCGACGATAGGAAGCCTTAAAAGGGGTAAGTTTACATATTTTCTGTTGGGCTTTTTTTCCGTATTTTTTACTACGTGGGTATTTCTGCACAAATTCTTGAAATGCAATTAAAGTGTTTATTTTTACTGCTTTTTTATAAGCTTTGTCTTCTGTTGTTTCTTTGGGTGTAGTTGGCTCTTTAGGTGTAGAAGGTTGAGTTTCTACTACCTCATTGGATGAAATACTTTCACTTGTAGGTTCATCTGTAGGTTCATTTGAGTTTTCTACTGATGTATTATTTTGTATTTGACTTTGATTATTTTTAGCATCTTCTTTAGGTATAGCCGTTACTTTTTTTTCTGGTTTTTTACCTATGATTGTATATGGAATATAAAAATCATTACCTGACATATAATCTTTACCCTTTGTTCGTTCACCATTGTTCTTATATCTGGCATTAGTTGAAGTCGCTCTAAATGATATGCCAATTTTTCCTGAAATTTTAGAAGTATTTGGTGGCATTACTATTTTGTATTTAGCTACAATTTTGTCTTCTCCTTTTTTTACACCAACAGGGGGAATTGAGATAAATTTTAATCCTTTAGGTTGTCCATCTTTTCCACCAGGTCTTGATAAAACAAAAACTTCAGTAACTACTACTTTTAGTTCATGTTTTGCTGTGACATCTTTAATTATAAGCGACGAGGTCATGGCCCCGGTCAACCCACCGTCTGATCGCCGCAGTGTGCCCCCCGCAACCA